>DATNLV010000220.1:0-6835 GCA_035602665.1 Bryobacteraceae bacterium
TGCGGAGAAGGTCGATTTATACAAACTGAACAAGGCCGAGTACGTGACCCCGAAGGAACCCGTGCTGATCCACGTCGGCGCGGCGAAATACCTGACGGCGGACGGCGTGGGCGCGCCGGGGGGGAATGCGTTTCAGGAGGCAATCGGAGCGCTCTACTCGATGGCCTACACCATGAAGATGGCCAAGAAGCTCGCCGGGCAGGACTACAAGGTGTGCCATCTGGAAGGGCTGTGGTGGGGCATCGAGCAGATGGAGGCGCAGAACCAGTGGCGCTGGAAGCTCCTGATCCGCGTGCCGGATTTCATCTGCGACCGCATGCTGAAGGCAACCGCCGCGAGGCTCAAGGAGAAGAGGAAGGACGAGTTGGCGGTCGAGGTTCGGCTGGAGACGCTGAAGGAAGGCAAGTGTGTGCAGGTGCTCCACACCGGCCCTTACTCGGACGAGGGAGCCACGATGGCGCGCATGAAGGCGCTTGCCGAGAACAACGGGCTCGCGTTCGCCGGCGTTCACCATGAGATCTATCTTTCGGATCCGAGGCGGGTTGCGCCTGAGAAGCTGCGGACGATTCTGCGGATGCCGGTGAAGTAAGCGCGGGCCCCGGAAATAAGAAACCCCGGGCTGGGCACCCGGGGTTTCACTCAGAGGGGCTGGCGACGGGCTGGGCCCCGTCGCCGGGATGCTATGTGTAATAGCTTGCCTATAATCTAACATAACTTCGGCTCTGTAAATCCTGAAAAAGAAGCGGCTTCGCTCTAGTTCGTACCAGCTATTACTCCTATTACCCTGGGCTCGCATTGGGGCTATTCACGGGCCACAGATGTGGGGTCCGCGCCCTGGCGGTCGCGGCTCGGTAAGATGGACACATGTGCGGAATCGTAGGGTACATCGGCGAGAGAAAAGCCGTACCGATCATTCTGGATGGCCTGCGGCGGCTCGAATACCGGGGATACGACTCGGCTGGCCTGGCGGTCTACTCCGAGGGAAAGCTGGAGATCCGGCGCGCTTCCGGAAAGCTGCGGAACCTCGAAGAGGCCGTCCTGCTGAACCCTGTGGATGGCTCCTATGGCGTGGGCCACACGCGCTGGGCCACGCACGGCAGGCCGACCGAGGAGAACGCGCACCCGCATCGAGACTGCAAGGGCGAGATCGTGGTGGTGCACAACGGCATCGTCGAGAACTACATCTCGCTCAAGCACCAGCTGCAAGCGGAAGGGCACGTGTTCCGCACCGAGACCGATACCGAAATCATTGCCCACCTGGTGGAGAAGCACTTCGAGGGGAACCTGGAAGCGGCGGTGCGCGACACGGTACACGAAATCAAGGGAGTCTTCGCGCTGGCGGTGATCGCGAGCACCGATCCGTACAAGATCGTGGCGGCGCGTTCCGGCCCGCCCGTGGTGGTTGGGCTGGGGGACGGCGAGTATTTCGTCGCCTCCGACGTGCCCGCGATTCTGAATCACACCCGCGACGTCTTCTTCCTGGCGGATGGCGACATCGCGGTGCTGACGCGCGAGGGCGTTCAGTTGAGCGACTTTGAAGGGCGGCCCATCAAGCGGCAGGTTTCGCGCATCCTGTGGGACCCCATCATGGCGGAGAAGGGCGGGTACAAGCACTTCATGCTCAAAGAAATCTACGAGCAGCCGCGGAGCGTGCGCGACACCGTCCTGGGCCGCGTGGGGCAGGAATCCGGGCGCATCTTCCTGGACGAGATGGACATACAGCCGCGGGAGTTCCGCGAGTTCGAGTCGGTGAAGATCATCGCCTGCGGGACGAGCTGGCACGCGGCGCTGGCCGGCAAGTTCATGCTCGAGAAGCTGGCGCGGATTCCGGTGGAGGTGGATTACGGCAGCGAGTTCCGCTATCGCGATCCCATCCTTTCGAGCAAGACGCTGACGGTGGTGATCTCGCAATCGGGCGAGACCGCCGATACGCTGGCGGCGCAGCGCGAGGCCAAACTCAAGGGCTCGAAGACCATCGCCATCTGCAACGTGATCGGCTCGATGGTCACGCGAGAGGCGGCGGGCACGCTGCTGACGCACGCGGGGCCGGAGATCGGGGTGGCGTCGACCAAAGCGTTCACCGGGCAGCTGACGGCGCTGTTCATCCTGGGCATGTACCTGGGCCAGGTGCGCGGCGTGCTGGGGGACGAGCAGTCCAAATGCCTGATGCAGGAGTTGCTGCTGGTGCCGGGGAAGCTCGAAACGGTGCTCTCGCGGGACTCGGTTCTGGAAGAGCTGGCGCGGCCGCTGTCGCATACCACGGACTTCCTGTACCTGGGGCGCGGCATCCACTTCCCCATTGCCCTGGAGGGCGCGCTCAAGCTGAAGGAGATTTCCTACATACACGCCGAGGGTTACCCGGCGGGCGAGATGAAGCACGGGCCGAACGCACTGATCGACGAGCGGCTGCCGGTGGTGGTGGTGGCGGGGCGCGATCCGACGTCGGAGGCGAGCCAGATCCTGTACGAGAAGACGCTCTCGAACATACAGGAAGTGAAGGCGAGGCAAGGCATCGTGATCGCGGTGGTGAACGAGGGCGACCGGGAGGCGCGGCGGTCGGCCGATCACGTCATCGAGATTCCGTCCGCGAACGAATTGCTGCTGCCGATTCTGGAGATCGTGCCGCTGCAACTGCTGGCGTACCACATTGCGGTGCGGCGCGGCTGCGACGTGGATCAGCCGCGGAACCTGGCTAAGAGCGTGACGGTGGAGTAGGGCGGGGCGGCACTCAGGCCGCGTCGCGAATACCGATAGTCAGCTCCTTGCCTACCGCCTTGAACGCGGCCTCGATCTGGTCGATTCGAGAGTGGTGCTTCAGATCGAAGAGGCGGTCAACGTTGGCCGTAGGGATGCCCAGGCGGCGCGCGAGGTCGGCCTTTCTGATACCGGATTCCCGGAACGCCCGGTACAACTCCGCCTTCATCGCGGACAAGGTGGGGAGACCGACGATGCGGTATTTCCGACCGCGTGGCTTCGATGCGCGGGGAAGGGGCTGCCCCTTCCCAATGTGATCGGCGACGATCATCTCGAGGGCATCGACAGCCATCTCAACCGCCTCTTCCTCGCTGTCGCCCTGGGTGACGCCCCAGTCGAAATCGGGGAACGTGACAACGAAGCCGCCCTCTTCGGCGGGCTCGAACAGCGCCAGGTATTCGTTCATGGTTTCCTCTGCAATCCCAACTGCCTCAGGATGGCCTGAAGCGTGCCAGTGCGAATCTCGGTTGCCGAATGACGGGGAAGCTGCGAGGTGCGGTTGCCGAGCATGATCTTCGTGTGCCGGGTTCCTTCCTGGAAGGAGCAGCCTTGACGCCTGAGCCAACGCTTCAGTTCGCCCGCGGTCACGTTCAGATACTATCACATCTGATAGCGAGCAGTCGTGGAATTTGGCTGAGACCGTGGGGGCGGAGAGCCGCCGGCGGCTCAGGCCGGCCGGCTGCGAGGGAGCACACGGAATTTGCGGCGGCCGTCGATTCGGTATGTTTCGAAGTCCGCGTGGTCAACGGTGAAGACGGTCGACAGCTTTTCGCGCCTCGCGAGATAGACGAGAGTGGCATCGGCGAAATCCATGGGCCGGTCCCAATAGCGCGACATCAGGACGTGGATTTCGGGAAGTTCTGACGCCTCGATCGTTGCCAGGAGCAAAGCGCCGGAGCGGACGAACTTCCAGACGCTCTCCATCTCCTTGCGGTTGTCGCCGACCAGGTGAAACAGTTCGGTCAAAACCGCCTGGGACGTCACCAGGGGCAGCCGAAGCTGCTGAAAGGTCTCCACGCAGACGCTGTGCCAGCGATCCGTTCGGTCCAGCAGGGCCAGGATGGCTCCCGTATCGATCAGGGCGTCAACGGTCATAACGCTGCCGCAGGCGCCGGCGGACGGCCTGCCGCACACTTTCCGAGCGTCGCGTATCGCCGCTCGCGAAGGCGCCAAGATACGGCGAAGCGGCCTGATAAAGGCGCCGCTGCTCCGCGCCATCCTCGTTTGCGGCCCCGCTCTTGGTCAGCCACTCCTGCGCGGCCAGATCCAGGACGGCCGAGAGCGAAGTCTTGCGGCGGCGGGCGGCGCGCTCCAGTCCGGTCTTGAGCTCGGTCGAGACGCGCCAGCTATAGACTTCGGTCTTCATGCACTACATTGTAGCGCGTCCGTTGCCCTAGGCGCGGCGGGCCTGCGATGTGGGCCAGCCGCGGAATCTGGCCTAGAGCGTCACGGGTGGAGTAGGGCAAGGCCCCCGGCCCAAGGGCAGGAACCAACGGGCGCCGCCTGCGTTCACGCTTCCTCGAGCAGGCTGTGTGCCCACGATGCCGCCTCTTCAACACTCCCACAAGGTTTTCGCGGACAGATAGCAGGCGTCAGGCGGTAGATGGCTACCAAGACCGCGCGCAGGAGAGCCGAACTTGTCACCAAAGCCACGCCTGCCAAGTATCTCCGCTGCTCTTCGCGATGCTGGGCATCGAAATCGGCGATCATCTTGCGGTGGCACGACGACATGCGCATAGCCTGGACTGCTTCCAATATCTGCACGTGCTTCTCTGCGCGTAACAGGCGCTCCGCTCTTCGCGCGTTGTATCTCTGAACATCCTCGTCCGTCAGTTGGCCCGAAGTCGTTTCTACAACCACCGGCCAAAGCGAATCGTTGCCAGCGATAGGCAGATGCCCTCCTTTGATACCAGCCAACTGCCGTTTGATCGTTCGGTCTGTCGCTGTACCACTTGCTATATATCACGATTGACTGTCACAAGTGATGCCGCGGGGTACGATTATCAGAGCGGCTCCCGGGCGCCGTCTCCCCGGCTATCAGGCCTGGCGTCACGGCCGCCCTCCGGCTACACGCGGCCTGTGATATGTTTGGCGGGTGGCGCGGATTTCCAGACGGAGCTTCATCGGGGCGGCGGCCCTGGGGAGCGTTGCCGCTTCGTCGGCACGGGCGGCGGAGGGCCTTCCGAAGCGGCTTCTGGGACGCACCGGGGCGCGGGTGAGTATCGTCGCGTTCGGCGCGGGCAGCCGGTTCCTACAGTACGACGAAGCCCAGGGCATCGCGGCCCTCAACCACGCGCTGGACCTGGGCATCAACTACATCGATACCGCCTACGCGTACGGCAACGGCGAGAGCGAGCGGCGGGTCGGCAAGGTTATGAAGACCCGGCGGCAGGAAGTTTTCCTGGCCACCAAGGTGGCGGATCGCGATGCCGATAAGGCGATGCGCACCATCGAAGGCAGCCTCGAACGGCTGGGGACCGATCACGTCGATCTGCTGCATGTCCACGGACTCAAGGACGCGGACGATTTGGCGGCGGTCGAGGCTCCGAAAGGCGTGTTGAGGCTGCTCTACAAGCTGCGCGACGACAAGGTGGCGCGGGCCATCGGCATCACATCGCACTCCGATCCGGCGGTGCTGGCCCGGGCCCTCGAGCGCCACGATTTCGACTGCACGCAGATGGCGCTGAACGGGGCGCTGGCAGGCATGGCGAGCGGCGGGCCGAGGTCGCTGGGCGAGATGAGTTTCCAAGCGGTGGTGCTGCCGGTGACGCGCCGCAAGGCAATCGGCGTGATCGCGATGAAAGTTTTCGGACAGGGGCAACTGGTGGGGCCGGCGGCTCCGGAGATGCTTCTGCGGTACGCGCTGTCGCTGCCGGTGGCGACGGCTGTCGCGGGCATGCCGAAGACCGAACTGATCGAAGCGAACGTCGAGATCGCCAAGAACTTCAAGCCGCTTTCCTCGACCGAGATGGATGACTTTTCGGACCGCCTCTCGGCCGGCTACAAAGCAGGACTGGATCGGTTCCTCCGCCATCACGCGGATGCCTGACGCCCTATGAGCAAACTCGCGAAGCCGCTGCGGTTCACCCACCTGTACCTGGAGAACTGGAAGAATTTCACGCGCGTGGAGACGGACCTGGCGCGGCGCGTGGTGATGGCCGGGCCGAACGCATCGGGCAAATCGAACCTGCTGGACGCGCTGCGGTTTCTGCACGATGTTGCCGCAGAGGGCGGCGGGTTCCAGCGCGCGGTGCGGCGGCGGGGCGGAGTCTCGCGGCTGCGGTGTCTGGCGGCGCGACACAACTCGAACGTCGTGATCTCGGTCGGGGTCGGCTCGGATGGCGAGGGGCCGGAGTGGGAGTACGGGCTCCAGTTCGGCCAGGAGGACCAGGGACCGCCCGCCATCCTGCACGAGCGCGTGGCGCGCGGCGGCGAGGACGTTCTGGTGCGGCCGGACGAGCAGGATCTGGACGATCCGGAACGGCTGTCGCGGACGGCGCTCGAACAGGTCCACTCCAACCGGCAGTTCCGGGAGCTGGCGGAATTCTTCGACTCGGTACGGTACGTGAACGCCGTTCCGCAACTGGTGCGGGAGCCGGAGCGCTCGGCCGGGCGGCGCGACGATCCGTTCTGCGGCGACCTGTTGGAGCGGATCGCGGGGACTCCGGATAAGATGCAGACGGCGCGGCTGCGGCGGATTCTTCAAGCGCTGCAGACGGCGGTGCCGCAACTTTGGGGGCTCGAGTTGAGGCGGGATGCGCGCGGACTGCCGCACCTGCGGGCGCGCTACAGCCACTGGCGGCCCCTGGGCGCATGGCAGACCGAGGACCAGTTTTCCGACGGCACGCTGCGCTTGCTGGCGCTTCTTTGGAGCGCGCTCGATGGAGCCGGGCCGCTGCTGGCGGAGGAGCCCGAGCAATCGCTCGATCCCGAAGTGATCCGGCGGATCCTGCCCATGCTGCGGGGTGCGGGGCGCGCGCAGCGGCAGATCTTCGTGACCACCCATTCGAAAGAGCTGCTGCAGGACGCCGAGATCGAAGCCGGGGGACTGCTGCTGCTGGTGCCGGGCGAGGAAGAGACG
>DATNLV010000233.1:0-5128 GCA_035602665.1 Bryobacteraceae bacterium
TGAAGGGGAGCGGCGACCTGGACGGACGTTCCGACCTCTACTCGGTGGGCGTGTCGCTCTACGAGATGGTGACCGGAACCCGGCCCTTCGAGGGTGGCAGCGATTACTCGGTGATGGTGGCGCACCTGGAGCAGGCGCCTAAGCCGCCGATCCACATCGATCCGACCCTGCTGCCGGCGCTGAACGAGATCATCCTCACGGCGATCCAGAAGGATCGGGAAAACCGCTTCCAGTCGGCGCAGGCGTTCCGCGCCGCGCTCGAATCGGTGGCGCCGTCGCTGGGCCAGCCGGCACGGCCGCCTATGCCGGTTGCGGCTCCGAAGCCCGCCCCTCTGCAGCAAGCTCCGCCAGCGCCGCCGCTTCCTCCTCCGCCTCTGTCGGCGACCCTGACCCAGCCGGTGCCCGTGGTCCGGCCGCAGCAGCCTTCCACCATGCCGCAGTCCGCTCCGCTTCTTCCGCCCTTGCCGACCGCGCCGCAAGTGGTGCCGCCTCCTCCTCCGCTGCCGCCTCCTGTGGCGTGGGCCGAGCCTCCAGTCGCCGCCGCCGCGCAGGCGCAGGGCGGCGGCCATCGTGGTTTGTGGATGGCGCTCGGCGGGCTCATCGTCCTGGTGCTCCTGGCGGGGGCGGCCATTCAGGGACCGCGCTGGTACCGCACCTGGGCGGCTGGACGCGGGCAATCCGCAACTCCGGCGGCGACTCCCGAGCCGGCGCACGCGCCAGCCGACGCCACTGCTCCAGCCGAACCGGCAGCCACGGCAGTGCCCGTGCCGCCGGCGGCCGTGCCCGCCGCGACGGCTGCGCCCGTCGTGGTCGCGCCGCCGCACACCAGCCATCCCGCTTCGGGCCACCCGGCGCGCGCCGACAGTAGCCAGCCGCCGCCGTCGTCCGCGCAGCCGCCACAGCCCGTCGCCCCGCCGCAGCCGCCCGCGCCTCCCGCAGTCGATACCGGACGCCTGGAAGAACTGCGCGACCGTCTCGGCACGTTAGGGCCGCGCGCCAACGCGATCCGCTCCAGCCTGGACAAACTGGAGCGCCGCCAGCAAGCCGCGGGCTACGGGCTTAGAGGCGACATCGCGGCGTCCCGGCAGCGCATGGAGTACCTGCTCGACGAGGCGCAAGCCGCGCTCAACGCCGGCAACCCCGACCGCGCGCAGAAGAACCTGGACCTGGCCGAGCAGGAAGCCGACAAGCTGGACAAATTCCTGGGCCGGTAGAGCCGGGGGGCGGGCTTCAGCCCGCGCGGGACTTCAGTCCCGCCAGGAGAAACCATGAACGACCAGACTGCCCCGCAGAAGACCGGTTTCGCGCTCGCCGTCCTGGCCACGGTGTTCTTCGTCTTCGGCTTCGTCACCGCATTCAAAGACGTCCTGGTTCCCCACCTCATCGGTGTCTTCAACCTCACTCACCTCCAGGGCGACCTGGTTCAGTTCGCCTTCTTCTCCGCCTACTTCGTAATCTCTATCCCTTGCACCTTCGTGGTCTCGAAGCTCGGCCACCAGAACTCCATCGTGGTCGGCGTTGGCGGAATGTCCGTGGGAGCGCTGCTCATCATGGCGGCCGCCGGCTTCCTGTCGTTCAACTTCTTCCTGGTCGGATTGTGGGTGCTCGCCGCCGCCATCACCCTGATTCAGGTGGCCGCGAACCCCTTCGCCACGCTGCTGGGCTCACCCGAGAAGGCCCCCGCCCGCCTCACCATCGTGCAGGCGTTCAACTCGCTGGGGGCGTTCGTCGCGCCGGCCGTCGGCGGCCTGCTGATCCTGACGGATAAGGCCAAGGAAGCCACCATGACCGCCGCCGAGAGAGCCGGCACGGTCAAGATGCCGTACCTCGCCCTGGCCTGCGTGCTCCTTGTTCTGGCCTTCGTCATCTCGCGCCTGAAGATGCCCCAGCCCCCAAGGGACACCTCCACGGGCGGCACCTGGAGCGCCGTCCTGAAGTACCCACACCTGGTCTTCGGCATGGTCGCCATCTTTGTCTATGTCGGCGCCGAAGTCACCATCGGCGGCCACCTCATCAACTACGTGAACAACGTCGCCCAGATCCCCGAAAAGAGCGCCGCCGTCTACGCCTCCCTCTACTGGGGCGGAGCGATGGCCGGCCGCTTCCTAGGCACCATGATTCTCCGCAAATTCTCCGGCGGCAAGGTTCTGGGCGTCTGCGGCGCCGTGGCGCTCTTGTTGATCCTGACGACCATGACGACCGGAGGAATGCTGGCGGTCTGGAGCGTAGTCCTGGTGGGCCTCTTCAACTCGATCATGTTCCCGACCGCGTTCGCGTTGGCGGTAGCCAAACTCGGCCCGCTGACCGGCAAGGCCTCGGGCCTCCTTCTGACGGCCGCCGGCGGCGGCGCGCTCATCCCGCTTCTCCAAGGCAAGCTGATCGACACCGCCGGCTACCACATCTCCTTCGTGGTCCCAGCCCTCTGCTACCTGTTCATCGTCTTCTACGGCTTCCGAGGCTCGCGGGTGAGGACGGTATCCGCAAGCTGACAGCTGACAGCTGATGGCTGACAGCTGCAAGCAGCCAAGGCTGCTTGCCGAGGCTGCTTGCGTTCGGCAGCTATCCCTGCTAAATTGGGCAATCTTTGTGCGCAGGCCGCTGTAAACCCCTGGAAGGAGCGGGCCCCTTGAGAATCATTGTTCTTGTGAAGCAGGTTCCGGACACCAAGAACGTCACCGGCGAGGTGATGAAGGCCGACGGCACCGTCAATCGTGGCGCGCTCGCCGCCATCTTCAACCCCGAGGACCTCAACGCCCTCGAAATGGGCCTGGAGATGAAGGAGCGCTTCGGCGGCGAAGTCATCGTCCTCACCATGGGACCGCCCCGCGCCGCCGACATCCTTAAGGACAGCCTCTGCCGTGGCGCCGACCGCGTCATCCTTCTCAGCGACCGCCGCTTCGCCGCCTCCGACACCCTGGCCACCTCCTACACCATCGCCCAGGCCATCACCACCCACCTGGCGCCCTACGACGTCGTCCTCTGCGGCCGCCAGGCCATCGACGGAGACACCGCGCAGGTGGGCCCGCAGGCCGCCGACAAGCTCGGCATCGCGCAGGTCACCTACGCCGACAGGATTCTGAGCTTCGACGGAACCAAGCTCACCATCCGCCGCGACCTCGGCCGCGCGCAGGAAGTGGTGGAGGTCACGCCGCCCGTGCTGCTCACCGTCCCCAAGTCCGCCAACTCGCCGCGCTGGCCCAACGCCCGCCTGCTGCTGAAGTACCGGCGCGCGCGCTCGGCCTTCGAGGTGGAAGCCGAGGCCAAGGCGCAGGGCCGAACCGTGGATGAGCTGGTCGGCGGCTTGCGCGACCGCGGCCTGTTCGTCGAGACCTGGGGCGCCGAGGACATCGGAGCCGACCTCGCCCGCATCGGCATCTCCGGCTCTCCCACCAAGGTCAAGAAGGTCGAGAACGTGATCCTGACCGGCGCCAACCTGAAGCTGTTTCCCGCGGATGACCACGGCGTCCGCGACCTCATCAATGAATTGATCGACGAGAGGACGTTTGGCTGATATGCCGCAGCACGGTGATGTTTGGGTTTTTGCGGAAGTGGACGAGGGCAAGGTCGCCGACGTCTCGCTCGAGCTGTTGGGCAAGGGCAGGGAACTGGCCACCACTCTCGGAGTCCGGCTCGGCGCCGCCATCCTGGGCCACGGGGCCAGGAAGCTCGCCGACAAGCTGTTCGCCCACGGTGCCGACGTGGTCTACTCGGCCGAAGACGAGCGGCTGGCGCAATACACCACGCTGCCCTTCGCGCGCGTGCTCACGGACCTGATCCGCGAGAAGAAGCCGGAGATCGTTCTCTACGGCGCGTCCCCCGTAGGGCGCGACCTGGCGCCGCGCGTCGCCTCGGCCCTCAAGACCGGCCTGACTGCGGATTGCACCGACCTCCAGATCGGCACCTATGAATCCGGCGGGCGCCTCTACAATCAAAAGCTGCTTCAGATCCGCCCGGCCTGGGGCGGCAACATCATCGCCACCATCGTCAGCCCGGACGTGCTGCCGGAGATGGCCACGGTCCGCGAGGGCGTGATGCACATCCCGGAGCCGGCCCCGGGCAGGACCGGCGAGCTGGTGGACGTGCCGGTGACTCTCGATGGCGAGGCCAATGCGGTGAAGGTGCTGGAACGCCAGACGCACCCGCGGCGCGTGGACCTCAAGGCCGCCAACATCATCGTCTCCGGCGGATACGGAGTCGCGAGCCCGGAAGGCTTCCGCCTGGTTCAGGAACTGGCGGACGTGCTGGGCGCCACGGTGGGCGCTTCGCGCGCGGCCGTCGATGCCGGCGTCATCCATCACGATCACCAGGTCGGGCAGACCGGGACCACCGTGCGGCCCAAGCTCTACATCGCCTGCGGAATCTCGGGAGCGGTGCAGCACCGCGCGGGCATGGAGGAATCGGCCAAAATCCTGGCCATCAACTCCGACCCCAGCGCGCCCATCTTCGGCATCGCGCATTACGGAATCGTGGGCGATTGCCGCGAGGTCATCCCCCGAATGATCAAGGCGCTGAAAGGCAAGCTGTAAAGGCAAAACAGGACTGGGCCACGAATGAACACGAATGCACACGAATAAAACAAAGACTTCTTTTCTGAGGTTTTTCCTATTCGTGTCCATTCGTGTTCATTCGTGGCCAAGCTGTTCGTGAGGTTTGTTAGGAGCGACGACGTGGAGAACTTCTTTACAGATAACGCCGACATCCAGTGGCACTTCAACCATCTGGACTACCAGGAAGTAGTCGGAGCCATCGAAGACGGTTACGCGCAGGCCGGCAAGTACGACGACGCGCCCGTGTCCTATGAGGACGCGATCAGCGGCTACCGCACCGTGCTCGAAATGGCCGGCGCCATCGCGGCCAAGGAGATTGCGCCGCTCGCCGCCGACGTGGATCGCGAAGGCGCGCATTTCGAGAACGGCAAGGTCACCTACGCCAAGGGTACCCTGCGCGCCATGGACATCCTGGCCAAGGCGAACCTGCTGGGCTTCACGCTGCCGCGCCAGTATCAGGGGCTGAACTTCCCGGGCCTGCTCTACAGCATCGCCATCGAAATGATCTCGCAGGCCGATGCCAGCCTGATGAACCTGTTCGGCCTGCAGGACATCGCGGAGACCATTCACTTGTTCGGCGA
>DATNLV010000248.1:0-18528 GCA_035602665.1 Bryobacteraceae bacterium
TCGCCTCGCCGCGCTCGGGTTTCGTCAGCGCCATCGCCTCCGAGGACATCGGCCTCGCTTCGAATATGATCGGAGCCGGCCGCGACAAGCAGGACGACGTCATCGATCCGGCCGTGGGCGTGATTCTGGAAGTCAAGGTGGGCGAGAAGGTCGAAGCCGGCGCCGTGCTCTGCCGCCTCTATTACACCAAGGAGGAGCGCCTCGAAGAGGCCGCTCAACTCGTCGAGGACGCGTTCCGCATCTCCACGCACCCCCCCGAAGAGCGCGAGCTGATTTTGGAAACCGTAGGGTAAGCCTCAGCTTGCCCGCTTGCCCATGTCTCGTTTTACAGGCATCCTCGGGCTGCTCGCAGTCTTGGCCGTCTGTTTTGTCTTTTCCCGTAACCGTCGCGCCATCCAGCCGCGCGTCTTGCTCTGGGGCCTGGGACTGCAGATCAGTCTCGCCGTCCTGATTCTCAAAACCCCGTTCGGCCGTTTGTTCGATGCCGCCCGAGTCGCGGTCAGCGCGATGCTCGAGTACGCCGAGGCCGGCAGCAACTTCCTGTTCGGCCCGCTGGGATCGAAGTCCGGCCCCTTCGGAGTGATCTTCGCTTTCCAGGTTCTGCCCATCATCATTTTCATCGCGTCGTTCTTCTCGATCCTCTATTACCTCGGCGTCATGCAGCTCGTCATCCGCGGCATGGCGATCGCGATGCAGAAGATCATGGGCGCCAGCGGCGCCGAATCCACCGACGTCGCCGCCAGCATCTTCATGGGCCAGACCGAAGCGCCGCTCACCATCCGCCCGTTCCTCGAAAACATGACGGAGTCCGAGCTGTTCACCATCATGGTCGCCGGCATGGCCCACATCTCGGGCGCGGTAATGGCGGCTTACGTCAAAATCGCCGGCGTGGACATCAAGCACCTGCTCACCGCCGTGATCATGACCGCCCCGGCCACCATCATGCTGGCCAAGATGCTGAACCCCGAAACCGGCAAGCCCGAAACCGCCGGCAGCGTGGACATCAAGATCGAAAAGCCGGGCGTCAACATCATCGACGCGGCCGCGCGCGGAGCTGGCGACGGCCTCCACCTGGCATTGAACGTCGGCGCCATGCTGATCGCCTTCCTGGCCCTGATCGCCATGCTGAACGGAGTCCTCGGCTGGCTGCACACCCTGCCCTTCCTTACCTGGCTGCCGCCTTCGCTCGAAAAGATCTTCGGCATCCTGTTCGCCCCGGTCGCCTGGCTGCTGGGAGTGAGCTGGAAGGACTCCACCGCCATCGGCAACCTGCTCGGCACGCGGCTGGTCTTGAACGAATTCGTGGCATTTCTCCAGCTCGGGCCGATGAAGGCCTCGCTCGACCCGCGCTCGTTCACCATCGCCACCTACGCCCTGTGCGGCTTCGCAAACTTCAGTTCCATTGCCATCCAGGTGGGCGGCATCGGTGCCCTGGCGCCGGGCCGCAAATCCGACCTCGCGCGCCTCGGACTGCGCGCCGTCGCCGCCGGGACCATGGCCAACTTCATGTCCGCCTGCATCGCCGGAATGCTTCTATGACCTCTAACTCCCTAACCGAAGCCGTTGAATTCCTCCGCGCCCGCCTCCCCGTCGCCCCCGAAATCGCAGTCGTCCTCGGCAGCGGCCTCGGCGCTTTCGCCGACGAGTTGACCGGCAGCGTCGAGATCCCTTACTCCGAAATTCCCGGTTGGCCGCAGGCCACCGCCGTCGGGCACGCCGGCAAGCTGGTGGCCGGCCTCTGCGACTCGACGCCGGTCGCCGTCATGGCGGGCCGCGCCCACCTCTACGAAGGCTACACGCCCGAGCAGGTGACCTACGGCGTGCGCGTCCTGGGCGGCCTCGGCGTGCGAACCGTCGTCTTCACCAACGCCGCCGGCGGCATCAACCCCGCCTACTCGCGCGGCGGCCTGGTCCTGATCACGGACCACATCAACCTGCAAGGCTCGAACCCGCTCGTGGGCCCCAACGACGAGGCGCTCGGCCCCCGCTTCCCCGACATGTCCGATGCGTATCCAGTCGGCCTCCGCCAAACCGCCAAGGATGTTGCAGCCGACCTCTGCGTCCCGCTCGACGAAGGCATCTACGCCGGCATGCTAGGGCCGAGCTACGAGACCCCAGCCGAAATCCGCTACCTCCGCACCATCGGCGCCGACCTGGTCGGCATGTCCACCGTCGCCGAGGTGATCGTAGCGAACCACATGGGCATGCGCGTCCTAGCCGTCTCCTGCGTCACCAACATGGCCGCCGCCACCGCGGGCCAAAAGATCACCCACGCTGAGGTGTTAGAAACCGGAGAAATGGTCCGCGAGACCCTGGTGCGTTTTCTGAAGGCATTGCTCCCGCGCTTGGGGGGTGGGCTTTAGCCCGCGCGAGGCTTCAGCCTCGCAAACGTCGGCTAACGCGCGCCCATTCCCTTCTGAGACCGCTCCACGCGCGCCGCGAAGTCCGGATACCCCGCTTTCACGGAGCGTGCGAACCTGGCTTTCATTCCTTCTCTCGCCGTCTCAGGCCATAAGTCAAGATCACTCAGCGCCGCGTCGTACTGGCGGCAAAAGACGTGCTGAAGGGCGCTCGATAGCAACGCATTAGCCGTCTGTATATTCTCCGAGTCCGTGCCGCCAGTACCATCCCAGGTGGACTGAAGCCGATGGATGTCATCGGCAGTGGTCACATCCCCGACATCGATCACTTAGCGTTGGTTTGCGTAGCTCAGAATCTCGGAGCAAAACTCCGGAGTCACATCGCGCAATCTGCCCTCACTGAACCGCAGCACTCGTTGTGCAAATGGGCCATGGCCGAAGCCCAACTCGCCAGCCCCGGAGGGCGGCGGCCGGGTAGCCCAGATCACCGTTCTTCCTTGCCGGTCTTCCTCAAAATGAACGCGGCCCAGTTCCGGAATCTCGACCAATTCGTGTGGCTTCGGCCAAAGAGAAATCACGTGCTCGCTCCAGCAGAAACGGTTCCCTCCGCCCGTATCGGCCTTGAGGACGACCTCCGGCCTGCCGTCTCCGTCGAAATCCATGCCCGTGCCGTCCTCGTCAAAGGCCGCGCCGAACCCGGTAGTACGGAATACCACGTGTCCCGCGCGGTCATAGATCGCAATGGTGCACGCCTCGCCGGGGTCCTCACTCGACTTGGGCGTCAGCCCGACCGAGACTTCATATCCGTCCCACAGCGCCTTCCGGCCAGGCTTGTTGACCTTGCGGGACGAGTAGCAATCCAGAGCCTGCTGGCCAAACACCGCTCCGGCAACATACAGTACTGCGAGCACGACGCCAACTGTCCGCCTTCGCACAGAACGCACAGAATGAAGCGGGAATCCCACCTTGCACCTGGGTCACAGTCTATCACCCGAACTATCCGTCGAACGGATCTGGCTGCGCCTCCCGCCGCCTCCGCCCGCCGCCACCGGTCGCGCCGCCCCCGCCCCTGCTACCCTCGTTCATGATGCCTCGCCTCCTCCTCGCCCTCTTCCTGCTAGCCGCCGCCGCCCACGCCGAGCCCGCCGACTGGATCTGGACCGCGCGCTACGTCGTCACCATGGACCCCGCCCGCCGCGTCATCGAAAACGGCGCCGTCGCCATCCGAGCCGATCGCATCCTCGCCGTCGGCCCGCGCGCCGAAATCGACCGCCGCTATCAGGCCGCCCACCGCCTCGACCGCCCCGACGCCCTCATCGCTCCCGGCCTCGTCAACACCCACACCCACGTCCCCATGTCCCTGCTGCGCGGCATCGCCAACGACGTCCGCCTCCAGGACTGGCTCACCAAATTCATCTTCCCCGCCGAGGCCCGCAACGTCACCGCCGATTTCGTCCGCTGGGGCACCCGCCTGGCCTGCCTCGAAATGCTGCTCTCCGGAACCACCACCTACACCGACATGTATTACTTCGAGGACGCCATCGCCGAAGCCGACCGCGAAGCCGGCCTCCGCGCCGTCCTGGGCGAGACCATCATCGGCTTTCCCGTGCCGGACGCTCCCACGCCCGAGGACGCGCTGCGCTTCACCGAGCGCTACATCCAGCGCTATCGCAACGACCCGCTCGTGGTTCCCGCCGTCGCGCCCCACGCGCTCTACACCAATTCCGACGCCACCCTCAAAGCCGCGCGCGCTCTCGCCGACCGCTACGGCGTGCCGCTCGTGATCCACATCGCCGAAACCTGCCGCGAGCGCGACGACGCCTTGGCGAAATGGGGCAAGACGCCCGTGGCCGAGCTCGACAGCCTGGGCGTGCTCACCGGCCGAACCATAGCCGCCCACTGCGTCTGGGTGGACGACGCCGACATAGCGATTCTCAAATCGCGCGCCACCGGCGTCGCGCATTGCCCCTCCAGCAACATGATGCTCTCGAGCGGCGTCGCGCCCGTCGTGAAGATGCTGGCCGCCGGCCTGAACGTCGGCCTCGGCACCGACGGCCCCGCCGGCAGCAACAACGACTTCGACCTGATGGAGGAGATGGATCTCGCCGCCAAGCTGCAGAAAGTGTCCACCGCCGACCCGCAGGCGCTCTCCGCCGCCCAGGCGCTCGAGATGGCCACCATCGGAGGCGCCCGCGCCCTGGGCCTCGAAAAGGAAATCGGATCGCTCGAACCCGGCAAGCGTGCCGACCTGATCACCATGCGCCTCGACGTGCCCAACGCCGTCCCGCTCTACGACGTGGTCTCCCAAATCGTCTACGCGCTCAAAGGCGCCGGAGTGCGCGACTCCATGGTCAACGGCCGCCTGCTCCTCGGCGACCACCGTCCGCTCACCCTCGACCAGGACGTCATCCTCGCCAAGGCCGCCGAATACGGCCTCAAAGTCAGCGAGTCGCTCAAGAAATAGCCGTGCGCCCATGAAGACCTCCGTGTCAGCGCGCGACGAGCTCTTCCGCCAGGCCGAAGCCGCGGCCAGCCGCATCAGGGTGTCGAGAAGCCAGCTCTACGCCACCGCGATTTCAGCATTCATCGACCGCCAGGAGGCCGGCGCCGTCACCGAACGCCTGAACGAGGTCTACTCCCAGCGGCCCGCGAAGATCCACCCGGCGCTTCATCGCGCCCAGCTCAATTCCCTCGACAAAGCCTCCTGGTGAGGAAGGCGGGGAGCCAGACCGACGCCTTCAACCGCAGCCGCATTCAGACCGTAATCGTGGCGGTGGTGACCAGCAATCTGGCGCTTGGCGAAGCGCCCGGCAACGTCGTGCTGCCGGCCCGCTCTTCGGGACTCCCTCGCGACTCGGTCGTCAACGTCTCGCAGGTCTTGACTCTCGATCGCGAGTTTCTCACCGCGCGGGCTGGCGTGCTCACGGCGCGCCTCCGGACCCGCGTCGACGCAGGCTTGCGCCTGGTCTTACAGCTGTAACCCGCACCGCCCGGCGATTGCGCTACAACAAAGGACATGAAGGCTGCACGCATCCACCAGCACGGCGGGCCCGAGGTGCTGCTCTATGAGGATGCCCCGGACCCCAAACCGCGCGCAGACCAGGTCCTGGTCCGCGTGCGCGCCTGCGCCCTGAACCACCTCGACCTCTGGCTGCGCCAGGGCATCCCCGGCGTGACTCTCCCCCTGCCCCACATCCTGGGCAGCGACATCGCCGGCGAAGTGGTCGAAAAGGGCGATCTCTGCTGGCGTGTGAAGCCCGGCCAGCGCGTCCTGCTCGCCCCCGGCCTGAGTTGCCGCCAGTGTCCGAAATGCCTTGAGGGGCAGGACAACCTCTGCCCGCGCTACGCAGTCTTCGGCAACGGCGTCCCGGGCGGCAATGCCGAGCTGATCGTGGCGCCGGAATACGCGGTCATCCCCATCCCGGACGACCTGAAATTCGAAGAGGCCGCCGCCGTGCCGCTGGTGTTCCTTACCGCCTGGCACATGTTGTTCGGACGCGCCCGTCTTCAGGCTGGCGAGCACGTGCTGGTACTGGCCGCATCGAGCGGCGTCGGATCAGCCGCCATCCAACTCGCCAAGCTGTTCCACTGCCGCGTCATCGCGACCGCCGGCGGCGAGCACAAACTGGCCGCCGCCCGCCTCCTGGGCGCCGACCACGTCATCGACCACTACCGCCAGGACATCGCGGCCGAGGTCAGGCGGATCACGGCCGGCCGCGGCGTCGATGTCGTCTTCGAGCACGTCGGCGCGGCCACTTGGACCAAGAGCATGCAGTCGCTCGCCCCGGCCGGCCGCGTGGTCACCTGCGGCGCCACCACCGGCGGCGACGTCAAACTCGACCTCCGTTTCCTGTTCTTCCGCCAGCAGTCCGCGCTCGGCTCCTTCATGGGCACCCTCGGCGAACTTCACCAGGTGCTCCCCTTCGTCTTCCGCGGCCTCTTGAAACCGGTAATCGACCGCCTCTATCCGCTGGCCGAAATCCGCGCGGCACACGAGCGCCTGGAACACAAAGAACAATTCGGCAAAGTCGTAGTGATTCCTTAGCGGCCTCCTGTCTCCTGTCTCCTGACTCCTCCTGTCTCCTACCGTGTGCGAAGATCGGGTCAATGCCCGTTGAGAGCGCCCTGCTGTTCGAAACGCCTGAGGAGATCTACCTCCGCGTCTTCCGCGAGTTGAAGCCGCGGACCAAGCCCCCCCGGGTTACGGTCGAGTTCTGCCGCTTCGCCAATCCCGACAGCTACGCCCGCATCGACGAGGAATGTCTCGCCATCCGCATGAGCGATCTGCTCGCGGCCGCGCCGGCTCCCATCCTCGAAGCCCTCGCCTATATCCTGCTCGGCAAGCTCTTCCGAAAAACGATCGCCGCGACATACACGCATCGCTACCGCCTCTTCCTGAACCGTCGCGAGATGCGCCGCCAGATGCACCTGGTGCGCCAGATCCGCGGGCGCAAATTCCTCTCCGGCCCCCAGGGCGAGCGGCACAACCTGGAGACGATCTTCGAAGAGTTGAACCGGCGCTATTTCGACGGCCTGATGGCGCGCCCGCGGCTCGGTTGGAGCCGCGTGGCTTCGCGGACCACGCTGGGGCACTACGATCCCTCACACAACGCCATCATCATCAGCAAGGTGCTCGATGGACCGAAAGCCCCGCGCCTGGCGCTCGAGTACGTCATGTTCCACGAGATGCTGCACCTGCGCTACCCGGTGGATACGCGCGGAGTGCGCCGGCGCGTCCATACCAGAGAGTTCCACCAGGCGGAGAAGGACTTCGCGCAGTTGAAAGAAGCCAAGGAAGCGCTCAAGCGCCTCTAGCCGAAATAGCCCCGAACCGCTGCGTTTTGCGGCAACGTTTACGGGCACTTGGATGGAGTCCGAAATTGCCTCGAACGTCCGGGTTAGGGAGTAGTGAAAGCCGATGCTGAAGAAGAGAATTATAGCCACGGATGAACACGGATGAACACAGATTGAACCAAAACAAACATTCTTATCCGCGTTCATCCGCGTTCATCCGTGGCTGAGTAGCTTTTTGCTTCTTATGACTTTTTCGCCTTACGGGTACTTGGATGGAGTCCGAAATTGCCTCGAACTTTCCGGCTCGTCCGGGTTAGGGAGCGGACCGCAGCAGCGCAATCACCCCGAACACCGCCAGCGCGCCGCCGCACACCATGTCGAGCACCGGGAACCACCGCCCCCCGAGCCTGCCGGCCGCGGCCGCCACCACCGACGCCAGCACCGTCCACCAAGCCATCGACCCCAGGAACACCCCCGCCACCAGCATCAGCGCCGCAGCCCCCGCCCCGCCGGCGCCGAAGCTTCCGAGCATCGCCGCAAAAGCGAGAATCGTCATCGGATTCGCCAGCGTCAGCAGAAATGCGGAAACGAACGCGCCCCCTGGAGCCCGTCCGGGCGCGGCAGCCTTGCTCGGTCCGCGAGTCGCTACCAGCCGGATTCCATAACACACCAGGAACGCCCCGCCCGCCCACCGCAGCCAGGGAGCGCCGGCCAAGGGCCCCGCCAGCGCCGCCAGACCGCACGCCGCGGCCGCCCCGTATACGCTGTCCGCCGACGCCGCCCCGAGTCCGGTCGCGAGGCCCGCCCCGCGTCCATCCCGCAGCGTCCGGCTGATCGCCAACGCACCGATCGGTCCCACCGGAGCGGCGATCGAGAACCCCAGGACCGCCCCTTTCCACAGCAATTCGAAATGCATGGAGTCCATTTTCTTCTCTTCGCGGCCCGGCGGCCAGCCATGAGTGCCTGTATACTGGCCCTATGCCAAGAGGAACTAATGAATTTGATGCGATCGACATTAGAATCCTAAGCGAGCTGCAGAAGAACGGGCGCGAGACCTTCGCCGACCTGGGCCGAAAAGCCGGCCTCTCTCTCCCCGCCGCCGCCGAACGCGTCCGCCGCCTCGAGGATTCCGGCGTCATCCGTGGCTATGCCGCCTCCGTCGACGCCGCCGGGCTCGGCTACCCCATCACCGCCTTCGTGCGCCTCAAGTCCGTCCCCCAGAACTACACCCGCTTCAAGCACGTGGTCGCCGCCCTGCCCGAAATCCTGGAGTGCCACCACATCACCGGCGAGGATTCGTTTCACCTCAAGCTCGTCGCTTCCTCCATCGAGCACCTGGAAGCGCTGGTCGGCAAGCTGAGCGCCTTCGGCCAGACCACCACGTCCATCGTCCTCTCCACCTCGCTGAGCCGGAACCTGGCGGGCCTCAAACCCGCGGGCATGCTGGGCTGAAGGCGTCCGCCCCCGGACACCCGATTCCCACGCGCGGACACCGGCAGCGCCCCGCGCCACGTACTGCTCGCGACTTAGCCCTGGCCATCCGCCTGCACAAGCGGTTTCAAGGAGGGACCCTATGCCTAACCTGGAACGCGTTCGCGAATGCGTATCTGGCCTGCCCGACCCCGGCTATTTCACCCAGAAGGCGCGGGCCGGCTGGTCGCTGGTGGCGCTCGAATGGGAGCACCCAGCGGAGGAGGAGCAGGCTCCGGCCCAGCTCCACGAGGTGCCGTTCGGATTCCGCATCGCGGCGGATTGCGTCCACCTCGAAGACGACCCGGGCGAAAAGCGCGCCCTGACCGTCATGATGGGGGTGATCACCGAAGACCAGCCGCTCTCGCAGGTAGCCGCCGAACTGAACCGCCGCGGCTTCCGCACCCGCCGCGATGCAAACTGGACGGCGCTGGACGTGTTCAACATGCTGCCGCGCCTGGTGGAGACCGGTCCCGCGATCTTCGCCAGCGCGGAGTGGCTCGCGCTCAAGACCAGGTAGGCCGCGTGGGGCAGGACTCCACCAGTCCTGCAAGCGGGTCTCCAGACCCGCCCCCGTCCGCTTGAGAGCCGCCCCACTCCGGCTGCCCGCATCCTGTCACCGCGCCGGCTCCGTGGCCACGATCCGCGAGTCCGACTGGAATTTCTTGTAGTCGCTGAACGTGTAGTCCACCTGGCCCGCCAGCTTCTTGAACAGCAGCAGCCGCGCCTGATACGTCACCGAGACCTGCTTTGGCAGCCAGATCTCACCGTTCACACGCACCTGTTCGAGACTGAACCGCGTGCCGGGCCCCACCCGCAACGCGAATCCCCCGAAGCTGATCGTGTCGATGGTCTGTGCCTCCGCCTTCGCCCAGTCGTAGGTCTCGGCGTCGATCCACAACCGGCCCTTCATCTTCGTCAGCAGCTTCCCGTCGTTGCTGCGAGGACTGAAGCCGCTGCGCGGCGTGGCGTCGATCACGTAGACGCGCCGGTCTTCCAGCGTCTCTTCGCGAACCATGCGGAAATCGAAGGCGTCCGGCACCTCGCGCAGAAACTCGCGCTCCTTCTCGCGCTTGTGGTGCCAGTCCGCCAGGCGCTTCTCGCGCTGCGCGGGCGTTTCGGCGCGCCTCTGCTCGATGCTCTTCGCGAGCTTCTGTTGCTCCCCGCGCTCCTCGTCGGGCGGCAGCGGCTTATCGTCGCGGGCAATCAGGCGGCGGTAGGGCGAGCCTTCGGTCAGCGTGACATCGTAGCTTTTCACACTGTGGCGCTGGGCACGCCCGCGCGAGTCGAAACCGCGCTCGTCCTGGCGTTCGATGTAGGTGTAGGTCTGGGCCAGTTTCTCGTTGCGCCGATTCTCCTCGGTCGACCGGCGCACGATCTCGCGCGGGTCCTCCGCTCCGGCCACCACCGCGGCAATAATGAGAAATGCGCCGAAGCGCAAAGTGATCCTCATGCTCCTGTCTGATTGTACGCGGCAGCTGCGACGCCGGTTTCCCGCGCGCCACTGGCTCCCGCACCTTCTCTCGATCGGCGCCGCGCTCCTCACGCTGATCTGCCTTACCGGACTGCTTGCCTGGACCCTGGTGGAGGTCCCCCCCAAAAACACCATCGTGACCGCGTTCAGCCGCCGTCTGGGGGTAGCAGTGTCGATCCGGGAGGCGCGCTTCGACCTCGCTTCCTTCCTCCTGCTCCGGCCCACCATCTCGCTCCGCGACGTCGCCGTCGGCAATCTCTTGACCGCCCCGAGGATCTCGGCCCGCATCGCGCTCCTCCCTATCGCCGGCCGCCGCATCGAGATTCGCGGCATTCTCATCGACACGCCCCGTATCGCCATCGAAAGCGACGCGCGCAACGGCACAAACATCGAGTCGTTCCTGAAGAAACTGTCGTCGCCGCCCCCGCTGCCGGGCGCATCGCACCCGGCGGCCATTCCCAAAGCCCCCCTCGCGCTCGATATCGACGACGTCCAAATCTCCTCCGGCGAGGTGTTCATCCCCTCCGACCCGCCGCAGCGCCTCAGCGCCCTGAACCTTCGTGTGCGCAACCTTTCGGCCGGAACCAACTGCCGCCTCGAGCTGAGCGCGAAGCTTTCTGGCGAAAGCAATGCGGGCTTCCGGATCGAGGGCCGCACCGGCCCCTTCGGCTCCCAAGTGTTGCCGATCAACGCAACGCTCAAGCTCACCGTGGACCCGCGCGGCCTGTTCGGCGTGATCTTCCGAGGCCCGGGCGGCAAGGCTGGCGCCGTCCTCGAAGCCGCGATCCAGGGCAACCTGTACAACAACGTCGCGGGCCCCGCCCGGCTCATCCTGTCGGGCCTCCGGATCGGAGGCGACGCCGCCCACACCGTGCCGATCGATGGCGAAGCCCCGGCGCTGTTTTCGGTCCTGAAGCCACTGTCCGCGCCGGTATTTCATCTCCAGGTGCTGCGCGCCAATCTGAAACTCGGCCATGGCGAGTGGGCCGGCGCGGCCGATCTCCAGCTTCGCGGACAGACCTTGAGCGGCGCCAGCCGCGGCTCCCTCCGCGGCGTCGATCTCAACGCTCTGCTGGGCGGCGGCGAGGTCTATGGCTCGCTCGATGTGCCGGCCTACATTGTGCGCTTCGCCGGTAAGGCCGCGGACGGCACCGCCAGGCTCTCGGTCACAAACGGCCGCATCGCCACGCAGTCCTTCCACACGCTCACCTGCGATCTGACCGTCAAGCAGGACCGCCTGGATCTGAGCGCCATCGCCTTCGATAGCCCCGAGTTCAAGTTCACCGGGAACGGAACCATCGGCTTCGACCGCAGCATTCATCTCGATCTCGGCACCGCTGCCGCGGGCCGAATCGTCATGGAAGGCACCCTCGATCGCCCTCAAATCCGCCGGCCATAAACCGACCGCGCGCGTAAGCAAGCGGACACGTGCCTCCAAGCCGGGTTATCATCTAACGTGACGGTTCGTGAACAGACGCATCCTCTGGTAACGGGTTTGCACTCTCACGCATCCACTGATTCAACACTCTTTTCGGAGGCCTAGAACCCGGTGCTATTGAACCCACCGAAGACCGGCGTCGAGCGCGCTGCATGTCTGCTCTTTTTCTGCGGGATCCTGCTGGCGCCGATCCTGCGCGCTCAATCCTCAACCACCAGTAGCAGCGCGCGCGAGGAACAAGTCCAGCCTAACTTCTGGAGGCGCTTCTCCGCCGGCGTGCGCGCCACCGTCATCACGCTGCCCCTGCAGAACTCCGCCACCAACGACTACTCCCCCAACACCCTGACGCTCGTGAGCCCCTCATTGACGCCGGCGACTCCGCGCTTTGGTGGAGGCGTCACCCTGGAGTATGCCGCCACCAGGCGGATCCTGGTCAGCGCCGACGTCCTTTACCAGTACTTCAGCTACTCCTCGGAGGTCGTTACAACCCTGACGCTGGCGGACGGAACCTCGCAGATCACGAACGTGGCCGAGTCCACGCACGCGCGCTACTGGACCGTCCCGGTCCTCGCCCGCTACGCGACCCTCCCCGCCAAGACGGCTTCGGCCCAGGTGTTCCTGGGCGCCGGCGTCTCCTTCAGAAAGATCTCCGACATTCGAACCGCCACCGCCACCACCAATCCCGACGGCACCACCATAACGAACTACACGCCGCGGACCTCTCAGAAGCTATCCACGTTCGGCGCCACGGCTGTCGCCGGCTTCCGCGTGAAGGACGAGTTCGGAATCAGGATAACGCCCGAAGTGCGCTACACCCGCTGGCTCTCCGATTTGTTCAACTCCTGGCCGGCACAGCAGCGCAGGAACGAGCTGTCCGTAGTCATCGGCCTCACCTTCTGATTTGTGGGGCAGGCGTCCACGCCTGCAGCGGGTCTCCAGACCCGCCGCCCTGCGAGCACCGAACCGCACGCGTAAGCAAGCGGAGTCGTGCAGTTTCCGCGCGACCCCACCCCGCCCGCCACCCGCCGAAGACAAAACCGCCTCCATTGGTGTATGCTCTTGGGTTGAGCATGTCTTTCGGATAACCATATTCTAAAATCCGCCCGGCCTGGGCGCTTCGCGGGTTACATCCCGTTCATCGCGAGAGGCGCCGGGCAAGTCCGATTCGGGGCCGACAATCAGGGAGGTTTTCTCCTCGATGAAGAACACATCTGCGCAGTCACTGCCAAGCTTGGAAGATCAGGATTTCGTGGACCGCGTGATAGCGGAACACAATGGCAAGCCCGGCGCGCTCCTCACCATTCTGGAACGCATCCAGGAACACCATCCTTTTAAGTACCTCCCGCCCGAAACGCTGGAGTACGTCGCCGCCAAGGCCGACCTTCCGCTAGCCCAGATTCACAGCGTGGTCACCTTCTATGCGCTTTTTAATCTGGAGCCGCAGGGAAGGAACACCGTCGCCGTGTGCCGCGGCACCGCCTGCCACACCCGCGGATCGCGCGGCCTGCTCGAGCGCCTGAAGCTCGAAATGGGCCTCCACGACCACGGCCCCGAGGATGGCGAGACCGCCAAGCAGACCATCACTACGCCCGATCGCAAGTACACCATCCGCACCGTGGCCTGCTTCGGCCAGTGCGCGCTGGCGCCCGTGGTCGAAATCAATCACGAGATCTACGGCCACGTCAACGAGCGCGCGCTGCGCAGCGAGATCGACGCCATCGAGAAGGAGAAGCGTTAGATGCGCATCCAGGACCTCAGTAGCTTCAACGCCGTCAGAGAGGCAGGGCTCGGTAAGCTGCTCCCCAACAAGCCCCGCATCGGCGTGGGAATGGGAACCTGCGGCACCGGCAACGGCGCCGAGGGCGTCTATCATGCCTTCGCCGACGCCATCGAACAGCGCGGGCTCGACGTCCAGCTCGCGCGCGTGGGCTGCTTCGGATTCTGCGCCGCCGAGCCGCTGGTCAACGTCTGGCTGCCCGGCCGGCCGCTGGTGATCATGCACCGCGTCCAGACCAACGACGTGCCGCGCATCCTGGACGACATGTACCTCGGCAAGATCACCGCCGATCTCGCCCTCTGCAAGATCGAAGAGTGGGATCACCTCACCGGCCAGGTCAAGTACGGCACCGGCCTGCCCGAAATCCTCTCCTGGCGCGAGGTACCGTTCTTCAAGGGACAGAAGAAGATCGTCCTCCGCAATTGCGGCCTCATCAGCGCCGACGAGATCGAAGAGTACATCGCCGTGGGCGGATACCAGGCCCTATATAAGGTTCTGATCGACAACATGCCCGACATGGTGATCGAGCAGATCAAGGCCTCCAAGCTGCGCGGCCGCGGCGGTGCCGGCTATCCCACCGGTCTCAAGTGGGAAGTGCTGCGCAAGGCCAAGACCGACAAGAAGTACCTGATCTGCAATGCCGACGAAGGCGATCCCGGCGCCTACATGAATCGAAATGAAATCGAGAGCGATCCCCACTCGCTGCTCGAGGGCATGATCATCGGCGGCTTCGTCACCGGAGCGCAGCAGGGCATCATCTATATACGCGCCGAGTATCCGCTGGCCGTGCACCGCCTCGCGCGCGCGGTCGAGCAGGCCAAAGAGTACGGCCTGTTGGGCGAGAACATCCTGGGACGCGGCTTCAACTTCTCCATTCAACTGGTGGAAGGCGCGGGCGCATTCGTCTGCGGCGAAGAGACCGCGCTCATCGCCTCGCTCGAAGGCCGCGCCGGACGCCCCCGTCCGCGCCCGCCGTTCCCGGCCCAAAAAGGCCTCTACGGCTATCCGACATCCATCAATAACGTCGAGACCTGGTACAACATCGCGCCCATCGTCGCCAAGGGTCCGGCCTGGTTCACCGAAACCGGCTCCACCAAGAGCGCGGGCACCAAGGTCTTCTCGCTGGTCGGCAAGGTCACCAACACTGGCCTGGTCGAAATGCCGCTGGGCACGCCGCTCAAGACTTTCGTCTACGACGTCGGCGAGGGCGGCACCAACGGGAAGCACATCAAGTCCGTCCAGACCGGCGGCCCTTCGGGCGGCTGCATCCCGCAGGAGATGTTCGATACCCCGGTCGACTACGAAACCCTCGGCAAGCTCGGCTCCATCATGGGCTCCGGCGGCATGGTGGTGATGGATGAAGACAACTGCATGGTGGATGTCGCGCGCTACTTCATCGAATTCACCCACTCGGAATCCTGCGGCAAGTGCGTGCCCTGCCGTGTAGGTCTCGATAAAGCCCTGCGCATCCTGAACAACTTCAGCAACGGAAAGGGAGTCGAGAGCGACCTCGAAGCCCTCGACGAACTCGGCCGCATGATCCGCGACATGTCGCTATGCGGCCTGGGCCAGACCGCGCCCAACCCCGTGCTCACCACCATGCGGCACTTCCGCCACGAGTTCGAGGACCACATCCGCGCCAAGCGTTGCCGCGCCGGAGTGTGCGAGAACCTGGCCCTCTCCCCCTGCGAGAACAGTTGCCCGCTGCACATGAACATCCCCCGCTTCCTCCAGCTCTATAAAGAGGATCGCCTGGAGGAAGCGTTCGAGTCCGTCATTCTGGACAACCCGCTGCCGGCTTCGACCGGCCGCGTCTGCCAGCACCCCTGTGACGACCGCTGCCGCCGCAAGAACATCGACGAATCGGTGAACATCCGCGACGTGCACCGCCTCATCGCCGATTCCATCTACGCCTCCGAGCGATACCCCGAGTTGATGGATCGCATCGTCGCCAAGAAGCTGGCCCGCACGGGAAAGAACGTGGCCGTAGTTGGAGCCGGTCCCACCGGCCTCGCCTGCGCGTTCTACCTGTGTCTGCTGGGCCACAACGTCACCATCTACGAATCCAACCCGGCCGCCGGCGGCATGCTGCGCTACGCGCTGCCCGAATACCGTTTGCCGAAGCCGGCCCTCGATCGCGAAATCGAGCTGATCGAGAGGTTGGGCGTGAAGTTCATCTTCAACACCGCCGTCGGTTTCGACGTGCCGCTCAACGACCTCGACGTCAACTACGACGCCGTCTTCCTCGCCATCGGCACCTGGAAGGAAGCCTGGGTCTACATGCCCGGCACGGAGCTCAAGGGCGTGATGCCGGCGCTGCTCTTCCTCGAAGCGGTGTCCAAGAACGAGCAGGTCAACCTGGGCAAGAAGGTGGTGGTCATCGGCGGCGGCAACGCGGCCATCGATTCCGCCCGCACCGCCCTGCGCATGGGCGCCGAAGTGACGGTCATCTACCGCCGCGAGCGCAAAGACATGCCCGCCATCGTCGAAGAGACCGAGGCGGCAGAAGCCGAAGGCGCCAACTTTGTGTTCCTCGCCGCGCCGCATCGCGTGGTCGGGTTCCACGGTGTGGTGAAGGCCATCGAAGTGGTGAAGACCAAGCTCGGCGAGTTCGACGCCACCGGCCGCCGCAAGCCCGTTGCTACCGACGAGATCCAGGTTTTCAAGTGCGACACCGTGATCCTGGCCGTGGGCGAAAAGGTGGATATGGATTTCGCCAAGGCCTCCGGTCTGACGCTCAAAGAGTCGGGCACGGTGGAAGTGGACCGCTTCTCGCTCGAGACCAGCCGGACCAAGTTCTTCGCCGGCGGCGACGTCATCAGCGGCGCTTCGAACGTCTCCAACGCCATGGGATACGGAAAGAAGGCGGCCCGCAACATCGACGAGCGCTTGATGGGGGCCAAGCGTTTTCCCCAGCTCGCCGCGAAGTTCGAATACGACCAGACGCCGCCCGCGCAATCGAGCGAGTGCCCGCGCCAGGTACCCGGCAGCGTGGCCGCCCGCGAGCGCGTGCAGAATTTTGAAGAGGTGAGCCTGGGCCTCACGGCCGTCGAGGCTCTCGAAGAGGCCACCCGGTGCCTCCGCTGCGATATCAGGACCACGGACAGATGAGACATCAGCTTTCAGCTATCAGCTGTCAGCTTTCAGCTGTCAGCCCTCAGCCATCAGCTGTCAGCCATCAGCTGTCAGCCATCAGCTGTCAGCACCGTGGGGCAGGACTCCAGTCCTGCAGCGGGTCTCCAGACCCGCTTCAAGCGTCTAGCCGCGACCGCATGGGAGCAGTCATAGGAGCACAGCCTTGCCGCAGAAAATAGCGATCCGAATTGACGGGGAGTACGTGGAGGCCCGCGAGGGCCAGACAATTCTCGAGGTGGCGCGCGCCAGCACCAAATACATCCCCACGCTCTGCCACCTGGACGGCCTGGCCTCGGCCGGCTCCTGCCGCCTGTGCGTCGTCGAGATCTCCGGAGTGGGGCGCCTGATGCCGGCCTGCACCACCTCGGTCCAGGACGGCATGTCGGTCACCACCAACTCCGACAAGCTGAAGAGCTACCGCCGCATGGTGCTCGAGCTGCTCTTCGCCGAGCGCAATCACACCTGCGCCGTCTGCGTCTCGAACGGCCACTGCGAACTCCAGACCCTGGCCACCCGCCTCGGCCTGACGCACGTCCGTTATCCTTACACCTATCCGCGCCTCGCCGTCGACGTCTCGCACGAAAAGTACGTGCTCGACCACAACCGCTGCTGCCTCTGTACGCGCTGCGTGCGCGTCTGCGCGGAAATCGAAGGCGCCCACGTCTGGGACATCGCCTCGCGCGGCGTCCAGTCGATGCTGGTCAGCGAGCTCAACCACCCCTGGGGCACCTCGAAGAGCTGCACCAGTTGCGGCAAGTGCGTGCAGGCCTGCCCCACCGGCGCGCTGGCGGAGAAGGGTTTCGCGGTCGAGGAAATGATCAAGTCCAACGACAATATCAGCCGCCTGGCTTCGAGAAGGGGGGTCCATGCCTAAGAAAGTGAGGATCGCAACCATCTGGCTCGACGGCTGCTCGGGCTGCCACATGTCGATCCTGGACATGGACGAGGCCATCGTGGCCGTCGCCAAGAAAATCGACCTGGTCTACGGCCCGCTGGTGGACGCCCAGAAGTTCCCAGAGTTCGTCGACGTCACCCTGGTCGAAGGCGCCGTCTCGAGCCAGGAGGATCTGGAGAAGATCCTGCTCGTCCGCCAGCGCAGCAAGCTGGTGGTGGCGCTGGGCGATTGCGCGGTCACCAGCAACGTGCCCGCCATGCGCAATCCGATCCCGGTCAAGAAGCTGCTCGAGCGGGTGTACATTCAGGGCGCCGACGCCACGCCCGGCGTGCCCACCGAAGGCGTCCCCAAGCTGCTCAAGCGCGCCCTGCCCATCCAGGAGATCGTCAAGGTGGATGTGCACGTTCCCGGCTGCCCGCCCCCGGCGTCGACCATCGTGTTCGTGCTGACGGAGCTGTTGGAAGGGCGCATGCCCGACTTGGGATCGAGGATCAAATTCGGATGAGCGGCAAGCGAAAGACGGCTCAACAGGCGCCGGAAGGGGCGCCGAGGGAATCGGTTATGAAGAAGATTACCATCGACGTCGTGACTCGCATCGAGGGACACGCCAAGGTTTCCATCTACCTCAACGACGAGGGCCGCGTGGCGAGCGCGCAACTTCACGTCACCCAGGTGCGCGGATTCGAGAAGTTCTGCGAAGGCCGGCCCTTCTACGAGATGCCCGGGATCACCGCGCGCATCTGCGGCATCTGCCCGGTGAGCCATCTGCTGGCGTCCGTGAAGGCCTGCGACGCCATCATGGCGGTCGATATCCCCGACGCCGCCGTCCTGCTCCGCGAGCTGCTCCACTGCGGCCAGTTCGTGCAGTCGCACGCCCTCAGCTTCTTCCATCTGTCCTCGCCGGACCTGCTGCTGGGCTTCGATTCCGATCCCGCCGCGCGCAACGTGCTCGGCGTCATCGAGAAGCACCCCGCTCTCGCCCAGGACGGCATCGCCCTGCGCAAGTTCGGGCAGCAGATCATCGAAGGCCTGGCCGCCGAGCGCATTCATCCCTCCTGGACCGTTCCGGGCGGCGTCAACACCCCGCTCGCCTCCGAAGTGCGCGACCGTATTCTGCGCGAGCTGCCCAAGGCCAAGGCCATCGCCCAGCGCACCCTGGAGTTCTACAAGGGCGTGGTGGATCAG
>DATNLV010000250.1:0-12559 GCA_035602665.1 Bryobacteraceae bacterium
CAATCACGCAGGCTCCGGCGGGAGGTGGACGTCCCGCGCAGGCGTGGACGCCTGCCCCACAATCGTGATCACTCTCCCACCAGTTCGAGGAAGCGTGCCACAGCCTCGATGCCGCGATAGAAGTTCGGCAGATAGAACTTCTCGTTGGGCGAATGCAGATTGTCGTCGGGCAGGCCGAATCCCATCAGCACGCTCGGTATGCCCAGGCTGCGCTCGAACGATCCCACGATGGGGATCGAACCGCCCGAGCGTATGAACACCGTTTTGTTGCCGAACACCTCTTCCATCGCCTTGGCCGAAGCGCGCACGAAATCGTTGTTCGGATTCACCAGCGACGGCTCCGCGCCGTGGATCGATTTGATTTCGGCGGTCACGCCTCGCGGGCAGGCCGCCGCCACCGCCGCCTTGAGCTGCTCGATGGCCTCGTCGGGACGCTGGTCCGCCACCAGGCGCATGCTGATTTTCGCCACCGCGCGGGCGGGGATCACGGTCTTCGCGCCTTCGCCCGTGAATCCGCCGCGAATGCCATGAACCTCGAGCGTGGGCCGCGCCCAGGTGCGCTCGAAGATGGTGTAGTCGGCCTCGCCCGTCAGTTCCGGCGAGCCGACTTCCTTCACGCGGTATTCCTCCGCGTTGAACGGCAGCCGCAGCCACGCCTCGTTCTCTTCCTTGCTTTGCTTGATGACGCGATCGTAAAAGCCCGGGATGTGGATCTTTCCGTCGCGCGACTTGAGCGCGGTCAGGATCTCGGCGATGGCCATGATCGGATTCGGCGCGGCGCCGCCGTAGACGCCCGAGTGCAGATCGTGGTCCGGCCCCTGCACGTGGAGTTCGGTGTAGACGATGCCGCGCAGCCCGGTACAAATTGTCGGCAGTTCGGGCGCGAACATTTCGGTATCGCAGATCACGGCGGCATCGGAGGCCAGGTTCGGCGGCTTGCTGGCCACGTAGCTCTCGATGTGCTCGCCGCTGACTTCCTCTTCGCCCTCGATCAGGAACCGCACGTTGCAGGGCAGCTTGCCCTTGGTCTTGAGCAGGCTCTCGACGGCTTTGATGAGGATGTAGGTCTGCCCCTTGTCGTCGGAGGAACCGCGCGCGTAGATGTTGTCGCCGCGCACGTCGGGCTCGAACGGGGGCGATTTCCATTCCTCGAGCGGATCTGGCGGCTGCACGTCGTAGTGGCCGTAGAAGAGCAGAGTCGGCTTGCCCGGCGCGCCCAGCCACTCGGCGTACACCAGCGGGTTGCCTTCGCCCTCGATCAGCCCGGCGTTGGCGAGGCCCGCCGCCGTCAACGCGTCGCGAGCGAACTCGGCCGCCCGCCGTATGTCGCCCTTGTTCTCAGGCAGCGTGCTGATGGACGGAATCCGCAGCCACGCCTTCAACTCTTCCAGGAATCTTTCGCGGTTCTGATCGTAGTAAGTCATGTTGTATGCCCCTTTCGCGGCGTAAGCTTCAGCCCACGGCCCCCGCCGCCCCAATCATAGCCAATCCCGGCGCGCGCGGGCGGAGGAGCCGTGCCGCGGGGGGCGGGCTTCAGCCCGCGCGGAACTTCAGTTCCGCCGCCCCGCGGGGCGGGGCCTTGACCGCAATGCCAGATGTGACGGGGCTGTGGGGCAGGTTGTCCAACCTGGCGCCGGTTGCCAACCGGACCGCAGGATGCCATCCTGCCCCACAATGCGTGCCGTTGCTCGATAGCGCGAAAGCGATGCGGTGGCTTGCGGCCGCTCAGAGGATTTGGGGCGGGCTGAGGGGATTCGGGGGCGGGCCGACGGGATTCGGGGGCGGGCCGAGGGAATTCGGCATGCGCCGAGGCTCAGGCGTCGCGTCGAAGGCCCGTTCGCCCCAGGCGGCCGTTGCTCCGCGCGCCCGGCACCTGTAAGATACAATCATTCCTGCAACGTGGTGGGTGTGTGCGCCATGAGACTGGTCCCTCTTCTCGCCGCTTTTGCCGCGCTTGCGCCTTTGTGTCCCGCCGGGCAGAATCGGTTGCCGGCGCCCGTCGAGGACTCGGCCGGCAGCCTCGATACGAATCCCGCTTCGGCCCAGCCCTACATCCTGAAAGCCGACGACCTGTTGTCCGCGGGTGAGTTGTACCGGGCGCGCGCCGTGCTGGCCGCCGGCAAAGCGAAAGTGAAGGACGTCAGTCTGTATCGCAGATCGGCGGAGTACGAGGACGCATTCAGCGGCAGCGCCGCCCCTGCCTGGCGCGACCTTGCCGGCCTGCTTGCCGGCGACGGCGCGGCTTCGGGCGATCTGCTGCACGCGTTGCGGCGAGGCCTGGAAGTCGCCGTGCGCGACAACGACATGGGGCAGGCCCAATGGTTCACCCAGAAACTGCGCGACTCCGGGCAGGCCAGTTTCGCCGGGAGTTACGCGCAGCCCAGCGGCGAGACGGATTCAGTGATGGTGCTGCCGGGAGGAATCGACGCCCTGGCGTTCATTGCGCGCACACGCGAGCACACCTCGCCCGAACACTTCCTGATCGACTATTGCCGCGCTGTCGCCGAGAACGCTCCCAGCGGAAACCCGAAGGCCGCGCAACGCTACCTCGAGGACATCAAGAACTATTTCCAGAAGCTGGGCGAACTGGAGAGCTTCGGCAGCCGTGAAAAGGACCAGGCCGTCGTGGTGCTGTCGGTGCGCGACAAGGGTTCCCGGCAGAACGCCGAGAAGGCTCTGGCGCTGCTGGGGCTGCGGCTGCGCGTTTCTCAGGGCGAGGTTGCGGTCGAGGAGATGACCAGAGGCGCTCGCAAGCAGGACCTGGCAGCCGCTTTGGGTGTGGATGCCGGCACGATCGCGAAATCGCTGGTTGGGGGCAACGACTTTCGCCTCGAGATTCCCTACCAGCCCGTATCGGTTTGGCCGGACGAGAAGGTGTGGCGCCAGGCATTCTACGGAAAGGAGAAGATGTACGGCGGCCTGGCCGAGGCGGTAGCGCGCTGGCCGCGCCTGGCCCGCCTCTATAGGGCTCTGAGCGTGCTCGACAGGCCAACCCTCGACGCGCTGCTGCGAGCCTTCAGCCTGGAGGAACTCTACGACAGGGACGTAGATCTGCTGTTGCAGTACTCGGCGGCCTTCTCGGTAGAGGATGGGCGGGCCGTGCTGCCCGGAGGCGATGCGGCGGAGCCGGTGTGGAGCAATCTGGTTGGAGCGAGCCCGCGCGATCCGGCCGCGTTTTTCCGGACCGTCATGCGCAAGGACGACGGCCGGCTGTTGGCGTTCTTCTTCACCCTGGCGCAGATCGATCCGCCGCATCAGCGCTTCTTTACGTTGACCGCCTCCAGGACCAGCCAGTTCTACCAGTTGTTCAGCGACTCGGCCGAAGGACAGACCACCGGACGCATGGCGCGCGACACCTCTTTCACCGATTTTCTGCGCGATATTCCTTTGGACGACGACGGCCATGTCAACTTTCCGGGATCCGCTGAGGTTTGGATGGTGGCCGAGGGAGCGGCGCATACCGGGGCCGGCATGGCCAAGCTGCTCAAGCAGGTCTCCCGAACCGTGGCGCCGGATCAGGAGGACGAAGTCCTGGTGCGGCTCGCGCAAACCCGCTACCGCCGGGAGTCCGAGGGTCTGACCGAGATGGACAACTTTCTGGCGGTCAGCCGCATCGACGCGCACCGTTCCGCGCCGCTCGATGACCAGGCGGCGTTGCTCCTGGCCCAGCACTTCAGCGCCTGGTCGGCTGTGTACCCGTATTTCAGCACGCTGACCGGCCTGACCACGCCCCAGCTGGTGAGCTTCTTCGCCGCGCTGGACAAAGTCCACGCGCCGAAAGATGTTGCCGTCAATCCCGCGGCGGGAGAGTTCCATTCGCTCATCGAGCTGCTCTGTCTGCTCCAGCGGCGCGGGGAGTTGAGCGAGACGCAGGCGGCGGCGCTCGCGGGCGGCATATCGCAAAAGTTCGCCCAGGCGACCGGTCCGGCTGCGATCGCCGCGGCGGGAGCGGGCGGCATCAGGGAGATCCTGAGCCACTGCCGCACCGCCGGACCAGGGGACGTCGACCGGGACATTCGGACGGCCCTGCTCGGGGAGCCCCACGACGTGCAGGCCGGCTTCGGTGAGCACTCCATCACTCTCGACCCGGTCGGCATGCGCACACACGACTTCGATCGCGTGATCGCCATGCAGAAGGTGCCCGCCCTGGGTCCGCTCGTGGCCATGGCCGACGCGGCCGCCGCCATGCGGAATGGTCGCGTGCCGGACTCCGGCCAGGTGCGGACCCTCAAAAGCGCCTTCGCCGCCGTGCCCTCGCTCAAGCCGGCCAAGCAGGCGGTGCAGGGGTCGGAGGACCTGGACAACTTGCGGCGCTACGAGACGGCGGGCCTCGGCAAAGTAGTGGATCGGATCGCCCGGAAGGCGGCCGCAAAGAACCCGGATCCGAAGGAGTTCCTGAAACTCGCGGACGAAATGCTGGCCAGGGAGCAGCCTCAGTTCACGCTGGCGCTCAGCGGTTTGATCTATGCCTGGTATCTGAGGCCGACGGACCTCCCGGTTTCCGAAGATCCTTTTCTACTGCGCAAACACCATTTCTACGATTTCGCCAGGGGCTGGTTCTTCGCGGTCAATGCGAACTCCGCCTTCCACATCGCTCCCGAGGGCGGCGGCGGCGGCTATTTCGTGGGCGGCTTCGCGGCGTTCGCGACCGCGGCCGGACAAGCCGCTTCGGTCGGGATGAAGGCCGGGAAAGGGGTCCCCGACGCGATCATGGCCGCTCAGATCGCAGCCGTTCGCGATACCGATTGGGCGCGACTGAGCGAGGCCGACCAGCGGCTGTTCAACCTCCGCATCGCCCTTGGCCGCGAGTGGGTGTCCAGGTCGGCGGCGCAGCCGGTGGCATTCGTCGCGTTGGCCCGCCAGTCCGCGGGCCTGCTGTCGCCGGCCCGCCGGTCCGAGCTTCTGAGCGCCGTCGCGACACGCTCCTGGGCGCGCGTGTGGAACGCCGTGACGCTGTCCGATCTCTACTCGCTCGGCCGGCGCTGCGCCGCCGTGTGCGACCCCGGTCTCGTCGCGTCGCCGGTTGGGGTGCTCCTGAGCGCGGCGTCGTCGCAGAACGACGGCCACAATCTCGATCTGCTCGGGCCGGTGCCATCGAGCCTCTACGGGTGCAGCCATCCGCATCTGCTCGAGAGCGCTCCCTATGAGCAGTACGAACGGCACATGTTTCCAGCCGACATCGCCGAACGCTCGGCGGAGTTCAAGATGCAGCTGGTGCTGGCGGCGGACCAGGCGGGAATTCCCCCGGCCGCGCTGGGGGCGGTGGCCGAACCGCTTCTGCGCGACGTGCTCTCGAAGGCCGAAATGTCGAGCGTGGATGACTGGCGTTCCCTGCTGGATTCCTGGGCGTCCCTCGATGCGAATGCCGTCGAGGAGAAATTCGAATCGCGATGACACGCCGAACCGTTCTCGCCGGCCTGGCCGCCGCGGTCTCGGGAACGCCGCGCCGCCTTCTCGCGCAGAGCGATCCGTCGTTCAGCGTGGATGTGCGGATGGTAGAGGTCTACGCCACCGTTTTCGACGACCACGGCCGCTACGTAGACGGACTCGGGCGGGACGGGTTCGAAATCCGCGACGAAGGCCAGCCCCAACCCATCGTGGATTTCGGGGGCACCTCCGACCCGCTGGCCTGCGCCATGCTGCTCGACACCACCGGGAGCATGGAGAAGGTGCTGCCGCAAGTGCGGTCGTCCATTCTGGACTTCATCGACAAGCTGGGCCCGCTCGAATCGATCGCCATTTACACTTTCGATACCGGGTTGAGGCTCAGGCAGGAGTTCACCACCGACAAGCTGGCAGCCCGCCGCGCGGTGATGCGCACGCGCGCCGGCGGAGAGACGGCGCTGTTCGACGCCCTGGCGCAGACGGCCCACGAGATCGCGAAGCGCAAGGGGAAGAAGGTGATCGTGCTGTTCACCGACGGCGGGGACAACGCCAGCGCGCTCGATGCGGTGTCGGCCGAGAACACCGTCCGCAAGTTCGGCGTGCCGGTGTACACCATAGCGGAGGGAGAAGCCCTCGAGTCCAACAGCCTGATCGGGACCCTCCGCGATATCGCGCGTAAGACCGGCGGAACGGCGTCGGTGGTCCGCAAGCCCGCGGACGTTAGCGCGGTGTTTGACGAAATCGCCAAGGCTTTGCAGCACACCTACCTGCTCTCCTACAAAGCTCCGGCCGTGAGCGAGCACGGCTGGCGCAACATCCAGGTGGCGCTCCGCCAGACGGGCAAGTACAAAATCCGGGCCAAGCAGGGCTATTTCCCGGACTAAGGGGCCGCGGCAGTGCGGGCTGCGACGGCGGCGGGCGGTCCGTTAGTGTCCTGTCTCCGAAGTAGCTTTACCCTCGCGCCAGAGCACCGAACCGCGAGCGTGAGCGAGCGGACCGCTCCCTGACGGTCGCGGTTCGGTGCTGGGCTGTAAAGACATTTCGGAAACACCATACCAGGGCTGTGTTCCCCAAGCAGCTTCACTATTCAGCGACTCCGCGCGTGGCGCACGCTTCACAGGCCGCTGAAAAAGTCCAGGAACACAATCGGAGCCGCCGATAAACCATTGCTTCTCTTATCGGCGTTCATCGGCGGCCAGTAATGCTTTGGACGTTCGCCGCTCCACAGCTGCCCGAGCGGACACCTACCTCAAGTTGTACTTCTTCATTTTGTAGCGCAGGGTGTCCCGCGTGATGCGCAGCAGGCGCGCGGCCTGCGTCTGGTTCCCGGCGGTCTTGTCCAGGGCGCGCGCCAGCAACTGCCGCTCGTTATCCACCAGCGACATGCCGTTCTCGGGAATCTCGAAGGCTAGGGGCAGGGCCGCTTCCATCTCCCCGTCCGAGCGGCCGATCGTAATCGGCAGGCTCGCCGCCGTGATCAGCGACGATTCCTCGAGGATCATGGCACGCTCGATGGCGTTGCGCAGCTCGCGGACATTGCCCGGCCAGTCGTGCGACGCCAGCAGCCGCTCCGCATCCGGCGTCACGCCCTCGATGCGCCGCTTGAACTTGCGGTTGTAGTGGGCGATGAAGAACGCCACCAGCGCCGGGATATCCTCGACGCGGTCCCTCAGCGGCGGGATCACGATCTGGATCACGTTCAGGCGGAAGTAGAGATCCTGGCGGAACGCGCCTTCCTTCACCGCCTCGCGCAGGTTCTTGTTGGTGGCCGCGACGAACCGCACGTCGACGTTGATGTCCTTCAATCCGCCCAGCCGCCGGAAGGTCTGGTCTTCGAGCACCCGCAGGAGCTTGGTCTGCAGGGTCAGCGGAATCTCGCCGATCTCGTCCAGGAACAGCGTGCCCTTGTCGGCCAGCTCGAACAGGCCGCGCTTCTGCGCGCGGGCGTCGGTGAAGGCGCCCTTTTCATAGCCGAACAGCTCGCTTTCGAGCAGCGTCTCCGGAATGGCCGCGCAGTTGATGGCGATGAACGGCTCGGCCTGGCGCGAGCTTTCGTAGTGCAGCGTCTTGGCGACGAGGTCTTTGCCGGTCCCGTTCTCGCCTTCGAGCAGGACGGTGGTGGCTTCGCTGGCCGCCACCTTCTTGACGAAACTCAGGACGCCACGCATGACCGGCGAATCCGCGATCACTTCGCGCTTGATCGGCGTCATCTCTTCGGTAATGTCCTTGATGGTGGCGACCAGCCCCTGGACCTTCCCGTTTCCATTCGAGATCTGCGAGGTCTTGATCAGGACCAGGCGCTCGCGCCCATCGTCGGTGTGAAGGCGCACCATGCCGTGGGGGACATCCTGGCTGGAGGTGAGGCCCTCCGCGAGACCGCAGCCGGGTTCACATTCGCTACAGCGAAATACCTCGCGACAGTTGTGCCCGACCATATCGTCGGCAGCCACGCCGAACAGCCGCTCCGCAGCCCGGTTCATTCCGGTGATCGAATGGCTCTGGTCGTACAGGACCAAGGCGTCCGAGAGCTGATCGAAAACCGTCTCCAGGACATGCGCTTCCTGCCACTGTGGCAATAGTTTAGACATCGAGAGTTCCGCCCGCTCCTGGTCCTATTCTACCACTGGGTGGGTGATTTCACCCAAAGTCAATTCGTCCGGGGTACGAGGTGGGGCTTGGAGCCCCGGCGCGCGGTATCGGGGCGCCGCCCAGAGCCGCGACCGCCAGGGAGCGGATTCTCGCCGGCAGCGGCAGCCCGGCGCGGCCCCGGGTTGATCGTTCCAGCCCGCGCGGGGCTTGCGCCCCGCTGCTGGGGCAGCTTGCGCACTTCTCCAGCCGGCTGGGTGTTGCGAGGCCACCCGGAAGTCATTTCGACCGGCTTTGAAACGAACAAGATAGAAACAGGCTCCTGGGTCTGAAACTCTGGCCAGTCGATTGCATGTTTGAAGACCCGGAGGCACGATGAGCAAATTGAAGTTCGTTTTACCCGTATTGGTATTCGTGGGCGGCCTGATCATTCCCGCGACGCTATCCTTCGCGAAGCCCGAGTACACCAAGGCGACCGGCGCCAAGTGCACGGTCTGCCACAGCAAGGGCAAGGAACTGAACGCTGTCGGCGAGTGCTACAAGACCAAGAAAGACCTGAAGGTCTGCCAGGCGAAGTAGTGCTCTGACCGCCAGGTCCGCTCCCTGACGGTCGCGGTTCGGGCGAGGCACGGAACCGCGCGTAAGCAAGCGGACGAGGCGGCAAGACGGGGAATATGGAGATCGTTCAAATCACGCTTACGGATGCGTCTTACGCGAGCTCGCTCGGCGAGATGTTGGTGCGCGGCGGGGTTCGCGAGGTGCGTCGGGTCGAGGCGCCGGACCAGGGCCTCGACGGCGTAATCGTGGTGGACCCGGATGCGTTGGACCGTCTGCCATTCCCACTCGACAACCCCGAGCGGATCGTCCTGATTACCAGGAACGATCCTCAGCATTTGTCTAGCGCCTGGGAAGCAGGCATCCGCTCGGTGGTTTTTAGCCAGGATCCGCTTGGGACGGCGGTTCTGGCCATCATGGCGGCGGAGCTCCGTGCTCCCCGTGACTCGCACTGCCCGGCCTCACACGCCGTGGCGCATACCGTGGCGGGGCGCGACAGGAAGGGGGGCTGAGATGAGACCGACACTGGAGCAGTTGGAGGCCGCGGTGCGCAACCGGATCTGTTCTATCTGCGCCAACCGGACCGCGGAAGGATTGTGCGGGGACCAGGAACCCGAGCGCTGCTCGCTGTTCACCTTGTTCCCACTGGTGGCACAGGCTGTCCTGGCCACCGATTCCGATGATTTGCAGCCGTACATCGACGCCATTCACGAGCACGTCTGTTCGGTCTGCATCGATCAAAGACTCGACGGAACCTGCCCGCAGCGGGACCAGCAGCTCTGCGCCCTGGATTCCTGCATGCCCCAGGTCATACAAGCTATGGAGGAGGCACTCGGCCGGCCCTTACGCTCCGAAAGGGCGGCGCCTACCCAGGCGCAATAGGCCGAACCGGGGCCTGAAACACACATTATGTTGACTAGCTATATGCCGCACATCGCGGTTTGGGCTGTTTTGACTACGGTTGTCGTGATCCTGGCCATCTACAGGCGGCGGATCGACATGAAGGTCGATGAGACGATTCACGTTCTGGACGCCGAAGCGGCGAGCATTCCGCAGCAGGAAGAGGTCTCGAGGAAGCTGGCGGTCATCGATAGGTGGGGCAAAATCCTCACCGTGGTAGCTGTTCTCTATATGTTGGGAATTGCTGCTGCGTACGTTTACAGCTCCTTCAACGACACCAGCGTCAAACTAGGCTAGACTAGTTTGTCTATGCGTTTCCCCATCGTCCTCGCGGCCTTGGGGTTCGCCTTTTGGGGATCGGTATCTCTTAGCATTGCGCAATCGTCCGAAGCGTGCGCCGACTGCCACGCCGACCAGGTCAAGAAGATCCAGGGCACTGCGCACGCCGACGTCGGGTGTCCCACCTGCCACCAGCGGCACGAGACCTACCCGCACCCCGCTGGCGTCCCTAAGCCACAATGTTCCCTGTGCCACGCCGCCATCGTCGGCGAGCACGCCGCCAGCGTTCACGGCCAGGCCCTGAAGCACGGCAACCAGGCCGCGCCCGATTGCGACCTCTGCCACGGCGGTCCGCACGAGATCAAGGACACCAAGTCGGAGACCTTCCGCCAGGGCGTGCCCGATCTGTGCGGCATGTGCCACACCGATATCGCCGAGCAGTACAAGGCCAGCGTGCACGGGAAGGCGGTGGCCAAGGGGATCGCCGAGGCGCCGGTGTGCACCACCTGCCACGGAGAGCACGAAATCTTATCTCCCAAGAACGTCCGCTCCAGCGTGAACGCGGCTCACATCCGCGACACCTGCGGGCAGTGCCACGGGAACGTGCAGCTCTCGAAACGTTTCGGCTTTCCCTCCGACCGTATGGTGAGTTTCGACGCCTCCTTCCACGGACTGGCGGCGCGGGCGGGCTCGCAGTCGGTTGCCAATTGCGCCAGTTGCCACGGAGTCCACAACATTCTGCCCTCCGAGGATCCGCGCTCGACCATCAATCCGCGGAACCTGGCCACTACCTGCGGCCACTGCCATCCCGGGGCGGGGACCCGGTTCGTCATCGGCACCGTGCATGCGGTCCCGGGACGCGGCGAGCCGCCGGCGGTGCGCTGGGCGCGGATCGGCTACACGATTCTGATCCCGCTGACCATCGGCCTGATGCTGCTGCACAATGGCGGCGACTGGGTCCGCAAGCTGCGCCAGCGGCGGTTCCGCGGGGCGGGGCAGCCGTGTCCTCCCGTGGTTGCGGCGCGCCAGCGTGAGATCCGCATGTACCGCTTCGAGCGCATCGAGCACGCGCTTCTGGTGGTGTCCTTCACGACCCTGGTGTGGACCGGCTTCGCGCTCAAGTATCCGGACCACTGGTGGGCCAGCATCCTGGTGATGTGGGAGCACGACTTCCCGGTGCGCGGCGTGGTGCACCGCATCGCGGCCGCGGTGATGATGGCGGTGGCCGTGACGCACGTGGTTTCGCTGATCTCGAGCGGCCGGCTGCGACGCCACTGGAAACAGCTCTGGCCGCGCCGCAGCGACGTTCCCGAGGCGATCCTCGGCTTCGCTTACAACCTGGGGCTGACCAACCGGCGCCCCTATATCTCCTCGCACAGCTATATCGAGAAGGCCGAGTACTGGGCCGTCGCCTGGGGAACCGTGATCATGGGACTGACCGGCGTCATGCTGTGGGCCAACAACCTCACCTTGCGGTTTCTGCCCAAGGTGGCGCTCGATGTCGGCACCACGATCCATTTCTACGAAGCCGTGCTGGCCTCGCTGGCCATCGTGGTCTGGCATTTTTACTCCGTCATTTTCGATCCCGACGTCTACCCGCTCGAGACCGCGTTCCTTACCGGCGTCTCGGTCAAGGAGCACGCGGAGGAAGAGGAGACGGAGGCCGACGCCCAGACCGGGGAACATCAGCCACAATAGAACTTATGCGCCTGCGCTCCTGGATGTACCCGCTCGTTTATCTCAGCCAGAACTGGATCAGCCGCGCCGGCGTGGTCCTGGTGACCACGGCCGTGGTCCTGTGGCTCTTCCTGCTGCCTACCAGCATGCGCGGCGAGGTGCAGTATCCCTATATCGGGATACTGGCCTTTCTGATCCTGCCCGGCATCTTCTTCGCCGGACTGTCCCTGATTCCGCTGGGCATCTGGCTGCATATTCGCGTGGAGCGCAAGGCCGGCCGATACCCGCTCACCTATAATCCGCTCACTCTGCAATCGCCGGAGTTGCGCAAGCTGATGTGGTTCGTGGGCGTCACCACCATCGCCAATCTCGCCATCGGCAGCCAGCTCACCTATCGCGCCATCACCTACATGGACAGCGTCACCTTTTGCGGCAAGACCTGTCACACCGTGATGCAGCCGGAGTTCGCCGCCTATCAGAACTCGCCCCACTCGCGCGTGGATTGCGTGGCTTGCCACATCGGCCCCGGAGCGTCCTTCTTCGTGCAGAGCAAGCTCTCCGGCCTGGGGCAGGTGTTCGCCGTGATCCTGAACACCTACCCGCGGCCGATTCCCACGCCGGTCCACAACCTGCGGCCGGCGCGCGAAACCTGCGAGGCCTGCCACTGGCCCCAGAAATTCGTCCAGGACCGGCTGCAAATCATCGACAAGTACACCGACGACGAGCACAACACGCTCACCAAGACCGTCCTGCTGATGCACATCAGCGGCGGAGGCGAGCACCCGGGGATACACTTCGCGCATATGGCGCCCGGCGTCAGCATTTCCTATAACCCCGCCGACGAAGTCCGCCAGACGATTCCGCGCGTCGAATACCACAACAGCGTGACCGGCCGCACCACCGTCTACATTTCGAGCGACGCCAAGCCCGCTTCGCTCAAGAATCTGCCGCTCCGCCTGATGGATTGCATGGACTGCCACAACCGCCCCACGCACACCTTCCAGATGCCCGAGCACGCGGTGGATCTGGCCATGGACAGCGGCGCCATCTCACCCGCGCTGCCGTTCATCAAGAAGCTGGCCGTCGAGGCGCTGCGGAAGGAATACAAGTCGCAGGGGGAAGGGGACGCCGGGATCGCCGCCGCCATCGAGGGCAATTACAAGACCGCGGAGCCCGC
>DATNLV010000264.1:0-2267 GCA_035602665.1 Bryobacteraceae bacterium
GATCTGGCTGTTGATGTCCTTGGTGGTCACCGGCTTGCCGATCTTGTAGTCCCAAGTCAGGTAGGCCGTGTACGCCGTACCCCCGCCATTCAGCCCCGTGTAACTGGTGATCGAGGTGGGAAAGGCGTAGGTGTAAGTGCCGGCCGGGCTGTCCGCGTATCCCCACACGCGCTTGACGGTGCGCGGGTCCACCATCGACAGGATGTTCCCCGCGACGTCGTAAGTGTAAGCCGTGGAGAGGGTCGTGTTCAGGTTGTTGACCGAATGATCGTGATCTTTCGAAGGGCGAGGATCTCCCCCAGGATCGCCTCGACCTCCGGAGCTTGAGCGGGACCTTCCGCCGCTTCGAGCAGCGCCTGGCGGCACCACTCCCCCAGCGTCAGTCCCCGCCGCGCCGCCGTGCGCTCACATTGCGCATACTCCGCCTCGCTGAGCTTCGTGCCCACCGAGCGGACGCGCAACTGCTTCGGCGGCTCGCCTCTCGCGTCCATGTTCGCCCCTCTTTCGCCGCGCCCCGCGGCCGTGCCCGCCGGCTCCGAGTTTCAAGCCAAGAGGATGCTACTACGGTTCGCGCGCGAGAAGCAAAAGTCTCTGGTAGAGCCTGGATTCAACAGGTTCCCCGGCGGGAACCGGCGGCTCGCCGCCGGTTCCACCTCAGGCCTAACGTGTGGAGTTTGAACAAGTTCCCCGGCAGCGCCGCGTAGCCGCCGCGCAGCATCCCAACCTGGGGTGACGTGTCACCCTACTTCGGCCGCCGAAGGCGGCTCACCAGCACAACCCGTCACTCGCCTGGTTTTCCCTACGCCACCCAGGTCTGCCCCGCTTCTGTCAAGAACTGCAACGCTTCGGGCCCCCTGTAATCGTCGTCCCTCAGGGAGACACAGACAGCACTGCCACCCTCGAACTTCAAGCAGACCGCGTCTGGCTGAACCTCGATGCAATGCACGACAGACCCTATCAGATCGCAAAGTGCGTCCCGATAACCAGCCTGCGCCCATGCCAGCACCTCCGACGATGCCGACCTGAAGGTCGGCGGCGTGTAGGCTGTCAAGGTCGGGCCATCGAAGTGCAGTTGGATATAGTCTCGTACAAATTCGACGGAAGCCAACGGGCGGTCGATCAGCTCGTGCATCGCGTCGGCCAGCGTCCTGGTATTTGGGTCAGCAGATGATGAGCTCATGGTGTCGTCTTCGGCGGCGTGAGTGGAATGTGCCTTAATGGATCGGAGTTTGGCACCGTTCGCCCCGTCTGCGGGTTCACCCCCTGACCTGCCGCATTTTGATAAGTAACGTACCCCCCAGAGTACCCGGGAGAACTGCCCCTGGCAGGAGTCGGATCCATGATTCTAACCCCAGAAACCTTCGGGTTCAGCCCAGGGCCGCCGCTCCCACCAGTGTACGCAAATCCCGTGGTGTTTCCTCGGGGATTAACAACCGAGCCCGGTCCCGCGGCACCCTTGGGAACGGGGATGACGTCCCCGCCGGGCGAAACGGAGAAGGTAGGCCCCGCCCGCATGGTCGGGCCGGCTGGCTCCGTCTCGGGCAGAACCGGACATCCCGAAGGGGACAGGCGATCCGCCATACTCTGACGCTGTTCAGGTGTGAGTCGATTCAGCCACTGCTCGCCGGCTGGACTCGCGGGTACTTCGCGCTGGGTGGCCTCAGGCGTCTCGGGCTTGACCTCCTCTCGGCCAAATGGCTCTGGGTCCCTGTCCCTCTCTACGTCCTCCTCTTCGGGTGGTGGCTCCTGGTGGCCGTCGACGTCGGCCGTTCTCAGGGGGTTGTTCCGAACGTAGGCGTAAAGATTGAGGCTCTGCGGATCGTCGAGGGCGGCATAGGGAACGGCCTGCGGGGTAGCCGACCAGTCCGGGCTTGTCCACCTCCCCTGCGCGGCCGACAGGTGTCTCGCCCCGAAGTAGTCCAGCCCCGTCTCCACATCCCGCTCTTTGCCGGTAAACTTCAGCGTGTTCGACGTCGTGCCCCCGTAGCAGCCAGCCGTGCGCGTGATCTCCTCGCCAAACGGCAGGTAGTCGTGGCACTCCCGCGGCGTCGCCGTCTCGTCCGTGATCATCCGCGTCGAGCCCAGCGTGTCCGCCGTCAGGTAGCAGGTCCCGCACGGCGAAGCCGCGGCCGCAGCCGAGGCGTATTCTGCCGCCAACTGCCCCGAGGCATCATACACGTAGTTGGTCGTTGTGCTGCCGCTCACCTTCTGCACCCGCCGCCCGTCTCCATCATAAGTGTACGTCGCCGACACCACGCCGTTCGTGC
>DATNLV010000281.1:0-5144 GCA_035602665.1 Bryobacteraceae bacterium
GTCCAGGTCGAGGAAGAGCGCGGGCGCCGAATCGTGCATCGCGAGCGTCACCATGGGACCGGCTTTGCCATTGTTCACCAGCTGCAATGTGGCCGTCTGGCCCACCAGGTCTGTCGGAATGACCAGGTTCACCTGGTGCGGCGAAACATAGGATACAAAGGCCGGCTCCGTGCCGTTCAACAGTACCCGCACTCCGCCGAATGAGCCGTCCGAGCCTTCGGAGCCCGGCGCGGCAGTGGCCGTGACGCCGTCGGTGAGGTTCCATCCGAAGATGCTGGCGAACGTGTTGGGACCAAGCCAGCCGGTTGCATAGCTCGCCGAGTTCACTACGCTAACGGTGGAGTAGCAGGGCATGTTGATCACGCAGGCGGCGTTGTCGGCCCGGAGTGAGAGAACCGAAACAATCGCCGCCAGCGTGTAGCGCGAGAAGGCCGTCATGATTTTCTAGCGGAGTAGTGGGATACCGTGGGCCTTTGTCTCGCCGCTACGGTACTAGCGCTTTGCGCGCCAGCGTGCTCAAGGGCAGCGCGTCGAGCCCGTCTTCGCGCACCCACACGAATCCGCGCGGAACCCGTTTGATTTCGGCGCGAATCACCGTGGCCACGTAGCGGCGGTTCATGATTGTATGACGAACGTGTCGCAAAACCTCGTACCGGTACGCATGGGACAGTTGCCCTGTTACTGGTAGTTCCCAAAAGCCCGCCATGGGGCCGGAGTCTGCGGGCCGTTGCCACATCAGGCAGCGGCCGCGCCGGCGGATCAGCAGCAGCTCGATCTCGATGACAACCGTCTTTACGCGGGGCGCCTTCACCGGAAGCTGCTCCTCCAGACCGCGGCGCCGGGCCTCGCACATCGTTGCCACCGGGCACTCGCTGCAGCGCGGGCTCCGTGGCAGGCACACCGTTGCGCCCAGCTCCATCAGCGCCTGGTTGTAGTCGCCGGGACGGCCGCGGTCCAACAACCGATCGGCCAGCGCACGCAGGCGCACTTTGACGGCGGCCAAAGCCACCGGCGCCTCTTCCGCCGAAACCCGCGCCAGCACGCGGATCACGTTCCCATCGAGAACCGCGTGCGGCAGACCGAACGCGATGCTGGCGATGGCCGCGGCCGTGTACTCGCCGATACCGGGCAGCGCTCGGATCGCCTCGTAGTCGCGCGGGAATCCGCCGGCTGCAATCTCTTTGGCGGCCCTGTGCAGGTTGCGCGCCCGCGAGTAGTAGCCCAGCCCGGCCCATGCGGCCAGGACCTCCGATTCCCCAGCCGCCGCCAGCGCCGCGACGTCCGGGAAGCGCGCCATGAACCGTTCAAAGTATGGCACCGCCGCCGCCACGCGCGTCTGCTGCAGCATGATCTCCGACAGCCACACCGCATAAGGGTCCCGCGTGCGCCGCCACGGCAGGTCCCGCTTTGCCGAGTCATACCAGCGCAAGATCCGCGCCCCGAAGCTGAGATTCCGCCGCGCCACGCTAAAATGAAATGATAGAGCACCGAACCGCGACCGTGAGGGAGCGGACACTCAGGTCCATATTCCGTGGAAGACTTCATCATCATTCGAGGAGCGAGACTCCACAACCTCAAGAACGTCTCGCTCGAAATCCCGCACGAGAAGCTGACCGTCGTTACCGGCGTCTCGGGCTCCGGGAAATCCTCGCTCGTCTTCGACACCATCTACGCCGAAGGCCAGCGCCGCTACGTCGAGTCGCTCTCCGCCTACGCCCGCCAGTTCCTCGAGCGCATGGAGAAGCCCGAGGTCGACGAGATCGACGGAATCGCCCCGCCCATCGCCATCCGCCAGAAAAACACCACCCGCAATCCGCGCTCGACCGTCGCCACCTCCACCGAGCTGTACGACTATCTGCGCCTGCTCTGGGCCCGCATCGGCCGCACCTTCTGCCCCAAGTGTGGCCAGCAGGTGGTCCGCGACACGGTGGATCAGGTCGCCCGCCACATGCTGGCCGAGCCCGCCGGCTCCCGCTGGTACGTGCTGTTTCCCGTGCGGTACGGGGAAGGGAATGCCACCGAGCTCCGCGACCGCCTCTTCGAGCTGCGCAAGAAAGGCTTCAACCGCCTCTTTCAGAACGGGCGCATGTTCGAGTTCTCCAGCCCCGAGTCTCTCCTCGAAATCGATTTCGCGCTGCCGCTCTGGGCGATGGTTGACCGCCTCGTGCTCGCGCCAGACCTGCACCAGCGCATCGTCGATTCGGTCGAGATCGCCTACCGCGAAACCGGCGAGGTGGTCTTCGAGCAGGCCAACGCCGAGCCGCCGAATCGAATCCGCTTCAGCGAGAAATTCGCCTGCAAGACCGACAACATCGAGTTCCTCGATCCCGAGCCGCCCCTGTTCAGCTTCAACAATCCCTTCGGCGCCTGCCCCCGCTGCCAGGGCTTCGGCAACACCGTGGACTACGATCCCGAGCTCATCGTGCCCGACAAGTCTCTCTCCATCGACAAGGGCGCCATCGACCCGTGGAACAAGCCGCAGTACACCGGCTTCCTCGACGCGCTGAAACGCTACGGCCGCGGCCGCGTCCGCTTCAACGTGCCCTGGTTCGAGCTGACCGCCGCGGAGCGCAACTTCGTTCTGAACGGCGAGGCCAAGTACGGCGGCGTGCGCGCCTTCTTCGAGCGCCTCGAAACCAAGAAGTACAAGCTCCACGTGCGCGTCTTCCTCAGCCGTTACCGCGGCTACGCGGAGTGCCCGGCCTGCCACGGCGCGCGCCTGCGCCCCGAGGCTCTCTACGTGCGCGTCGGCGAGAAGACGCTCGCCGAAGTGGTGCGCATGAACATTGCCGAGGCGCACGCCTTCTTCGGCGCCCTCGAACTGACGGCGGAGGAACTGGGCATCGCCGAGAAGGTCCTCGTCGAGATCCGCCAGCGCCTGCTGTTCCTCAACGACGTCGGCCTCGACTACCTGACGCTCGACCGTCTCTCCTCCACGCTCTCCGGCGGCGAGGCGCAGCGCATCCAACTCGCCACCTGCCTGGGCTCGCGCCTGGTGGGCGCCTGCTACGTCCTCGACGAGCCCTCCATCGGACTGCACAGCCGCGACACCGGCCGCCTGATCCGCATCCTCGAAGAGCTGCGCGACCTCGGCAACACCATCGTCGTCGTGGAGCATGACGCCGACGTGATGCGAGCGGCCGATTACATCGTGGACCTGGGCCCCGGCGCCGGCGAGAACGGTGGCCGCGTGATCTTCTCTGGCACCTACCAGCAACTCCTGGCCGATGGCACCGGCTCGCTGACCGCCGCCTGGCTCCGTGGCGAGCGCACCAGCCCAACGCCGCGGTCGCCCCGCGCCGTGAATCCGAAACGCGTGTTGAAGGTGTACGGCGCGCGTGCGCACAACCTCAAGCACATCGACGTCGAGATTCCGCTCGGCATGATGGTGGCCGTCACCGGCGTCTCGGGTTCCGGCAAATCGAGCCTGGTGCACGAGGTGGTCTACAAGGCGCTGGCCGCCGCGCACAAGGCCGGCGCACTCCAGGAGGCCGAGGCCCCGGGACAGGATGCCGCGCCCCCGGTCTCCGCCAGTCTGGCGCTGAAGCGCCTGGTGGGTGCGGAGAAAATCCAGCAGGCCGTGTTAGTCGATCAATCCCCCATCGGCCGTACGCCCCGCTCCAATCCCGTAACTTATCTGAAAGCGTTTGATATTATCCGCGAATTATTCGCCTCCACCGCCGAAGCCGAGCGTCGCGGCTACACCGCGGGACATTTTTCGTTCAATATTCCCGGCGGCCGTTGCGAAACCTGCCAGGGCGACGGCACCGTGACCGTCGAAATGCAGTTCCTTGCCGACGTCGAGCTGGTCTGCGACGAGTGCGAGGGCACGCGCTACAAAAGCGGCATCCTCGAGATCCGCTACCGCGGCCTGAACGTTCACGAAGTGCTCGCGCTGACGGTGAAAGAAGCGTTGCTGTTCTTCGGAGACGTGCCGCGCCTGGTGGCGAAACTGAAGGTGCTGGCGCAAGTCGGCCTCGGCTATCTGCGGCTGGGCCAATCGGCCACCACGCTCTCGGGCGGCGAAGCCCAACGCGTCAAACTCGCGGCGCACCTGGCCCAATCTTCCTGCGCGAATACGCTGTTCATCTTCGACGAGCCCACCACCGGCCTCCATTTCGAAGATATCGCCCAGTTACTCGACGCATTCCAGAAGTTAATCCAGAACGGAGCGAGCGTGGTAGTAATCGAGCACAACCTGGAAGTAATTCGCGAAGCCGACTGGGTTATCGATCTAGGCCCCGAAGGCGGCGAGCGCGGCGGCCGCATCGTAGCCCAAGGCACCCCCGACCAAGTGGCGTCGGTAGCGGAATCCTACACCGGCAAGTATCTGCGGGGTCATGCGATGCGGTCAGGCACTTAGCCCCGGCGAGTTACTAGACAAAACTTCTTTAATTCTCCCCGCCCCTGTGATAACATCCACATAAACAGGGAGCTTAGCAATCGCGGCCACGTGGGGGCCTGGACCTATCCGCGGGACCCTCGGGGTTGAAGTCATGGGACGCCGCCGCTCCCGGTGGTGAGCACTGAACGTGGCGGCGCGGACGTCACCAAGAAAGGTAGCACTTATGCAGACATTGCGACGAACGTTCTTTGCACTCTGCCTGTTGGGACCGCTAGCGCTGCTGCCGTCGACGACGCAGGCGGCCCCCCCTCTCTCCACATCCATCTTGGTGGTTTCCACGCACAATCCATCCACGTTCGGCCAGACGGTGGTTTTCTCCGTGTTGGTGGCCCCGCCGGCGGGGTCGCTGCTTATCCCTAGCGGCTCATGCCAGCTTATGGATGGAGCCACCTCGCTTGGCTTGAACGTTCTCACCAGCGCGGGTACTTGCGTGTTCAGCTCAAACAGCTTGGCGGTAGGCCCTCACACGATCACCCTCGTCTACAGCGGGGATGCCACGTTCGCCGCCAATACGGGATCGCTGAACACGAATCCGCAGGTCGTCAACGGCCCGGCGGGCACTCCCGCGCCATCGAGCGGCGCTCTCCTTTTGCTGGGAATTCTCCTGACGGCGCTGGCGACGTTGGTCTTGAGACGCAGGCCCGGGGTTGAAACGCGATAGCGGATCGCCGGGCATCCGCCGGTCTTGACGTGAGGCCCGTCCTCAAGTGGATCTGCGCGCCGGCGCGTCTCCTGATCG
>DATNLV010000292.1:0-10580 GCA_035602665.1 Bryobacteraceae bacterium
GTCCAGGGGGACCCGCGCGGACCAGGGGGTCCGCCCTACGCAAGCCGGGAAGGCCGCCGAGCGAGGGGGCCAGGCGGACGGCGCGCAGGATGGATTCGGCGACGGCTTCGGCGGCCGCCACTCCTAACGCGTCGATGGGAGCGCGCTCCGCGCCGAGCGAGAGGGCGATGACGATGTCGCCGTCGGACATGGTGTTGACGGGGTTGATGGCGCGGGCCATGCCCAGGCTTGCGAGCTCGGCAAGTTTGCGCGCCTCGATGCGGGTGAGCTGCGCGTTCGTCGCCACCACCACCAGCGTGGTGTTCTCGGGACGGAAGCCGCCGCTTGCGCCGCGCTTCATCTGACGCGCGGTATCGGCGAACTCGCGGCTCTCGGGAGAGACGCGCGCACCCGCCACGATCGCGCCGGTGCGCGGATCGACCACGTCGCCGATCGCGTTCACCGCCGCCAGCGCGGCCACACGGACTCCGGCCAGCGGGCCCTCGAGTGAGACCGTGGCGGAGCCCAGGCCCGACTTCATCGCGTGCGACATGCCGAACAGTTTGCCCACGGTGGCGCCAGTGCCGGCTCCGACCGCGCCTTCTTCGACGGGGCCGTCGCTCGCGGCGCCGGCGGCCGCCTCTCCCATCTCGCGCGTGGGGCGGACGTCGGCCCGCCCGATGCCGAGGTCATAGAGGATGGCGCAAGGCACGATGGGCACCCGGGCGGCCGCGGTCTCGAATCCGACACCCTTGCGCTCGAGATACCGGCGCACGCCGGAGGCGGCTTCGAGGCCGAAGGCGCTGCCGCCCGCGAGCACCACGGCGTGCACCCGGCCGGCCACGTGTCCGGGCTCGAGCGCGGCCAACTCCTCGGTTCCGGTGGCCGATCCGCCGACCGATACGCCGCCGATGGCGCCCGCCTCGGTGAGGATGACCGTGCAGCCGGTCAGCGCGCCGGTATCGGTGGCGTGGCCGACCAGGATTCCGGGAATGTCCGTGAGCCCTTTTGCAGCGTTCATCCGCAAGCCGTATGTTACCATCGGGACACGAGGATCAGACGGCCTTGCTCGATACGTTGAAGTCGCCCGTACTCGCGGTTCAGGATTTCTACTTACTCACCGGACGCGCCCTCCGCAACATCGTCCGCCCGCCGCACTATGCGGCCGACATCTATCTTCAGATGGACATCATCGGTGTAGGCAGCCTGCCCATTGTGATCTGCGTGGGCTTCTTCAGCGGCGCGGTCATGGCCATGCAGATGGCGAAGGCGCTGGCGCAGTACGGCGCCGTGGGCCAGACGGGGCAAATCGTGGCCATCACGCTGGTGCGCGAACTGGGGCCGGTTCTCACGTCGCTGATGGTGGCGGGGCGCACGGCCAGCGGCATCGCGAGCGAATTGGGATCGATGAAGGTGACCGAACAGATCGACGCCATGCGCGCGCTGGGCACGGATCCGATTCAGAAGCTGGTGACGCCGCGCCTGATCGCGGCCTGTTTCGTCCTTCCCCTGTTGACGGTTATTGCGGACTTCGTGGGGATTTTCGGGGGATTTCTGATCGCGTATTTCAATTTGTCGATGACCCCCGACCAATACTGGAACACGGCCTGGCAGGCGCTCTCGTACACGGACGTGTTCTTCGGCATGCTCAAGCCCTTCGTGTTCGCTTTCGCCATCGTGCTGACGGGCTGCTATTACGGGCTGAACACCACCGGCGGCACGCAGGGAGTGGGCCGCGCCACCACGCAGGCGGTGGTGGTGTCGAGCGTGCTGATCTTCTTCCTGACGTTCTTCATCACGAGGATTTTCGTGAGCCTGTAGCTGACGGATGGCACATGACGAATCCCAATCCGTCCTGCGGCTCGACCATGTCACCGTTCGTTTCTTCGAGAACAAAGCGCTCGACGACATCTCCTTCGAGGTCCGGAGCGGCGAGACTCGCGTCATTTTCGGAGCGGCTGGAAGCGGGAAGACCGTGCTGCTGAAGACCGCGCTGGGGCTGATCAAGCCGGATTCCGGGACGGTCCAGGTCTTTGGGCAGGACATCGGAGGGATGCAGGAGATGGACCTGTTCCGCATACGCAGCCGGATCGGCGTGCTGTTCCAGGAGGGCGGGCTGTTCGATTCGCTCACCGTCGAGGAGAACGTCGCGTATCCGCTGGAGAACCTGGCCGAGGCTCAGCTTCCGCCCGACCAGGTGCGGGCGCGCGCGGCGGAGGCGCTGCAGTTTGTGGAACTGGGGCAGACCCTCGACAAGTTCCCCGCGGAGCTATCGGGCGGGATGCGGCGGCGGGTGGGGATTGCGCGAGCCATCGTGACCGAGCCGCCGTTGATGCTTTACGACTCGCCCACGGCCGGCCTCGACCCGATTACGGCGTTCACCATCATCGACCTCATCGCCAAGGAGCGCGACCTGAAGAACACAACCACGGTGATGGCGACGCACCGCTTTCAGGACGGCCATTTCCTGGCGACGTGCCGCTACAATCCGGCAGTGGGGCGGGCAGAGCCGGTGACGGAGGCGGAGGAGAACGCGTTGGGAACCGTATTCATGGTGCTCAATCAGGGTAGGATTGCATTTGAAGGAAGCCTGGGGGAGTTTCAGGCGAGCACCGACACGTACGTTGCGAAGTTCGTGCGGCACGAAGAATGAGGTGGGGCGGGGCGGCGCGGCGGCCCCACAGTGTACAATGCGCGTAGCGTGAGGTTGGAAGGATAGGCGATGCCATCGCAGGCAAAAGTCAGGTGGGCGCAGCTTCGAGTGGGCGTGATGGCCATGGTGTCGATGGCCATTCTGGCGGTGCTCATCTTTCTGTTCACCCAGGACAAACCGATCTGGGAGCACTACGACACCATCTACACGTTCATGGACGATTCGGCGTCGCTGGCCAAGGGCGCGCCGGTGCGCCTCAATGGCATTCTTGTCGGCAGCGTGACCAATATCGGATTGTCGGGGTCCAGGGAACCGAATCGGATCGTGCGCGTGACGATGCAGGTCGAGGCCTACCGCCTCAAGAACATTCCCATCGATTCTGTTGCGGGCATCGATGCCGAGAACGTGCTGGGCACGAAGTTCATCAACATCGCCATGGGGAAGAGCCGGGTTACGGTGGAGCCGGAGGGCGAGGTCAAGAGCGAGGCCAGCCCGGAGATTCAGGACCTGGTCAAGAAGGGCTTCGGCCTGTTCGACGCGGCGCAGGCGATCCTGGTCCGGCTGGACAAGATTGTCGGCCTGATCGAGTCCGGGCAGGGAAGCATCGGCAAGTTCCTGGTTGACGAGGAGTTTTACAAGCGCCTCGTCGAGACCGTGGCCGAGCTGCAAAAGGTCTCCGACACCATCGGCAGCGGCAAGGGAACAGTGGGCAAGCTGCTCTACGACGAGAGCCTGTACAACGATGCGCACGCGACGCTCGGGCGGCTCGACCAGGTGATTCAGGACCTGCAGGCAGGCCAGGGGACGGCCGGGCAATTGTTGAAGAACCCCGACCTGTACAAAGACGCGCAGGCCAGCATCGCGCAGGTGCGGCAGTTGCTGGACGACATCAACGCGGGGAAGGGCACGGCCGGCAAGCTGCTCAAGGACGAGGCGGCGTATCACCAGATCGAGAGCATTCTCGGAGAGGTGGACACCACTCTGGGCCGCATGAACGCGGGGCAGGGAACCATGGGACAGTTGCTGGTGAACCCACAGCTATACGACTCGATGCGCGGGCTCTCGACCGAGCTACAGGGACTGGTCGGGGACATTCGGAAGAACCCGAAGAAGTTTTTGCGGATCAAGTTCTCGATCTTCTGATGTCGGGCAGGTTGCGCCGGTTCGCAACCGGCGCGCAGGATGCCATCCTGCCCCACAAAATCATGACACAGCTGGTGGTCAACGCGGACGACTTCGGCTTCGCGCGCGACGTCAACTCAGGGATCGTGGAGGCGCACCGGCGCGGCATTCTGACAGCCACCACCATCATGGCCAATGGTGCGGCGTTCGAGGATGCCGTGAGGCTGGCTGGGGAGAACCCGCGGCTCGACATAGGCTGCCACCTGGTGCTGGTGCAGGGAGAGTCCGTGGCAAGGCCGGGCACTGCGCTTCCGGCCACGCTGGGCGCGCTGCTGCGGGCTTTGGCGCTCGGACGGATGCCGGTTTACGACGAACTGGCGGCCCAGGTCCGGCGCATCGTCGGCGCGGGTTTGCGGCCGTCCCATCTGGACACGCACAAGCACACGCACGTGCTGCCTCCGGTGCTCGCCGCGGTGGCGCGGATCTCCCAGGAATCCGGCATCCCCTGGGTGCGGCGGCCGTTCGACTTCCCGATGCGCGCAGGCTCCGCGAAGATCCCGGCGGGCGTGCGGCTCAAGGGCCGGCTGCTCGAAATTCCGCGCCGCCGGTTCGACGCCGTTCTCGCCGCGCACGGCTGCCGGACCACGGACCATTTCGCGGGGTTTCGGCTCACAGGCCGTTTTCGAACGGCGGAGCTGGTGGCGCTGATCGGCCAGCTTCCGGCGGGGACGGTGGAGTTCATGTGCCATCCGGGACATTGTGGCGCGGAGTTGGAGGCGGCCGCGACGCGCCTCAAGGAGAGCCGCGAGGCGGAGCTTCAGGCGCTGACGGCCGTCGAGACGCGGCGGGCGCTCGATGCGGCGGGGGTGAAGCTGGCCACTTATCGCGAGCTATAGAGCGGCGGCGCCGGCGTCCGCCGATTGCGCGTCCAGAAGCTCCTGGATCTTGGAGATCAGGGCGTACTGCGTGAATGGCTTGCGAAGAAGCGGCGCTTCACTCGACGCGCGGCCGGTGCTCTCGCTGAGCACCTTGTCGCGATAGCCGGACATGAACAGCACCTTGGTCTCGGGACGGACGGCGGTGAGCGAATCGGCAAGAGCATAGCCGTTCGTGCCGGGCATGAGAACGTCCGAGACCAGGAGATCGATCGAGCCGGCGTGTTCGGACGCCAGGTGCAGGGCCTCCTCGGCTCCGGGTGCTTCGAGCACGGTGTAGCCTGCCCGCCAGAGCATGGTTCGCACCAGGGCAAGCACGGTGTCCTCGTCATCGACAACGAGGATTGTTACAGACGGGTGTGACGCGCTCTGGCTATCGGGCATAAGAGGAAATCATACCACTGGCAGGGTCGATGGTCGATGGTGGATGGTGGATGGTCCTGGCTAGAATGGTAAAGGCATGGAGTTTCCGGCTAAGCTGCGGATTGGCGGGGTGGAGATCGGCCCGGCTACGGTGCTGGCGCCGATGGCCGGGGTCACGGACACCGTGTTCCGGCGGTTCATCCGCGGGCTGGGCGGATGCGGGCTGATCATGACGGAGTTCACCAGCTCGCACGGCGTGGTGCATTCGGTGCGCGCGCACAAGCCGGGGCGGACCATGCGGTACCTGGCGTTCGATCCGGACGAACATCCGATCAGCGCGCAGCTTTTCGGATCGGATCCCGAAGTGATGGCGGGCGCGGCGGCGGCGTGCCAGGACCTGGGGTTCGACGTGGTGGATATCAACCTGGGTTGCCCGGTGCACAAGGTGGTCAAGTGCAACGGCGGCTCGGGCCTGCTGCGCGACCTGCCGCTGATCGAGCGCATCGTGCGGGCGGTGCGGGGCGCCATCACGATTCCGCTGACGCTGAAGTACCGCGCCGGGTGGAACGAGTGCGAAATCGTGGCGGTGGAACTGGCGCGACTGGCCGAGGGCTGCGGCGTGGCGGCGGTGGCGCTCCATCCGCGCACACGCGAGCAGGGCTACAGCGGCCGCGCGGATTGGACGCGCATCGCGGAGGTCAAAGCGGCGGTGGGGATTCCGGTGATCGGCAATGGCGACATCGAGACTCCGGAGGACGCGGTCCGGATGGTGGCGGAGACCGGATGCGACGCGGTGATGATCGGGCGCACGGCGTCGGCGAATCCTTGGATTTTCCGGCAGATTGCGCAGTACGTGGCTACCGGCGCATACGACCAGCCGGCGGAGAGCGACCGCTACGAGATGATCCGCGGCTACTACTCGCTGCTGGCGGCGCGCGGCGCTCCGGACGTGGTGGGGAAGATGAAACAGTTCGCCTCCTACTTCACGCACGGCGTCCGCAATGGCGCTAAACTGCGGGTGGCCATCTATCACGCCCAGCAGGCAGCCGAGATCCAGGCGCTGGTGGACGCGTTCTTCGCGCACGAGCTGGCCACGGTCTGATCCATCCGATGAAACAGGTTCAACTGATCACTGACGGGGCTTGCCTCGGCAACCCGGGGCGGGGGGGATGGGCGGCGATTCTGCGTTGCGGCCCGCACAGGAAGGAACTGTTCGGCTCTTCGCCGCACACGACCAACAACCGCATGGAAATGGCGGCGGCCATCGAAGGGCTGCGCGCGCTCAAGGAGCCTTGCGAGATCGAGGTGGTCACCGATTCGGAGTATGTGAAGAAGGGCATCACCGAGTGGATTGCGGGATGGAAGCGGCGCAACTGGCTCACCAAGGACAAAAAGCCGGTACTCAATAAGGACCTGTGGCTGGCGCTGGACGAGCTGTCCAGCCGGCACACGGCGCGGTGGACGTGGACGCGGGGCCATGCTTCGCACGAAGACAACAATCGCGCCGATGAACTCGCCACGGAGGCGGCCGCGGCGCAGGCATTCAGCAAAGGCTACAAGCGCGATCCAAAGCTGCCGGCCTATGAGCTTGACGGCGCGAAAGCGGGCCGGTCTTGAAGATCGCGATTTTCGGGGGCACCTTCGACCCGGTCCACTCGGCGCACCTGGCGCTGGCGCGGGAGGCGGCGCGCGCTTTCGGACTGGGTCGGGTGCTGTTCGTTCCCGCGTCGCGGCCGCCGCACAAGAGCGGCGCCACGGTGGCCGGCTATGAGGACCGCTACCGGATGGTGGAGCTGGCGTGCCAGGGCGAGCCTGCGTTCGAGGCGTCGCGTCTCGAGGAGGGGCAGGAGCGGAGCTACTCGATCGACACCATCGAGCGCGTTCGCGCGGGGCTCGTGCCCGGCGACGAGCTGTTCTTCCTGATCGGCGCGGACGCTTTTGCGGAAATCGCGACCTGGCGCCGGTGGCAGGACGTAGTGCGCGCGGTGCGCTTCATCGTTGCGGCGCGTCCGGGCCACGACTATGCGGTGCCGCCGGGCGCGGTGGTGGAGCGGCTGGACACGATGGCGCTGGCGGTTTCTTCGTCCTCGATCCGCGCGCGGCTGGCCGCCGGAGAGAGCCCGGCGGAGCTGCCGGCGCCCGTGCTCGCGTACATCCGCGAGCGGGGGCTTTACGCGGCCTTGGCGGGGTCCGCTTCCTGACGGTCGCGGTTCGGTGGGGGGCGGACCGGTCGCTAACGGGGTCCGCTCGCTGACGTTCGCGGTTCGGTGCTGGGGGCGGAGCTACGCTTCTTCCGGCGGGGGCGGGGCAGGCTCTTCGGGTTCGGATTCCCTCTCGCCGTAGCCGTACTTCGAGTAGTAGTAGGTGTACTTGCTGTACAGTTCGCCCGCGCGGGCGCCGTTGACCACCACACCCAGCACGTTGTTCTCGCACAGCGATTGCATGGCGCGGTGCACGGTGTCGATGGTGGTGGAGCCGATGCGGATCACCAGGATGGTGCCGTCCGTCATGGTGCCGAGTAGATTCGCGTCGGCGGAGAACAGCAGCGGCGGGCTATCGAGAATCACCCAATTGAAGGTCTTGGGCAGTTCCTGAAGCAGCGACTTGGCCTCTTTGAGGTTCAGCAGTTCGAGCGGATTCTTGACGGCGGAACCGGCGGGCATCAGGTAAAGGCTCGAGCCTTCGACCCTCTTCATGCAGGCAGCCAGCGGCGCCTGGCCCAACAGGTAATCGGTGGCGCCGGGCGAGCGCTCGATCTGGAAGAGGTTGTGCATGGCCGGGCGGCGGAAGTCAAAGTCGCAAAGCAGGGTGAGGTTGCCCTTCATCTGGGATTCGGCCAGCGCCAGATTGGCCGCCGAGAAGGACTTGCCTTCGGCCGGGGAGGGAGAAGTGACCACCACCGTGTGTATCGGCTGGAGGCTTTGCAGGTGGTTGAGCCGCGTGCGCAGGCTACGGAACTCCTCGCTGGGCGAGTCCTGGGGCCGGCTGGCGTCGATGAGCAGGGCCTCATGCGCAGGCGAGAAGCTCACCTCCGGGACATCCTCCAAAACGAGCGCGTGCGTGGCGGGCGTGGGCGCGGGCCTGCCGGCCCCGGCGGGAGGGGCGGACGGCGGGTTTTGACTCGCGGCCTGCGGGTTGCCGGCTTGCTCGGCGCGGCGCAATGCATCGTGAACTCGGCTCATTTGGTCTCCCTCCTCACGTCACGCTCCCCGGGTCACCGCATAGTAGTAGTACATCGAAAGAGCCATCAGCGCCATCCCGCCCATGCAGGAGGCGACCCATGCGGCCCAGACCAGCCTCCGTTTCCGCCGGACCACCAGGTCGTTTTCGAGCAGCGGCACGGTTCCCAGAACCGACAGGTTCGTGTATGCGCGCGCATCCTTCAGGTTCTTGATGGATGTATCCTTCATCTCCCGCGCCGCGCCGATGAAGATTCCAATGAGCAACCCGATGGCCGCCCCCGAACCGACGATCGCGAGCCTCTTGGGCTGCACCGGCGTCTCGGGCAGCGATGCCGGGTCGAGCAGTTGCAGCCGCTCGCCTTGCCCGCGATTCTCCAGGCTGGTGGCGATCTCGGACTGCGACTTCTTTTCGTTCAGCTCGTCGTAGCGGGCCTTGGCCAGCGCATAGTCGCGGGTGAGCTCGTTGTAGGTCCTTTCCATGATGGGGCTGGACTGGATGCGCTCGTTGTACTGAGTGATCATCGTCACCAATTGCTTCTGCGCCTTGTTGCGCTCGTCGAGTTCCAGATTCCGGGCTTGGATCTGACTCAGCAGGCCGGCGATCTGCGCTTCCAACTGGGGGACGCCCTTGATCTGCGACGTATTCTTCTTGGGAGGCGCGGGATCGGACTTCTTGTCGTCCTCCTCTTTCAGGAAGGCGTCCCGCCGGCCTCGCAGCATGTCCAACTGGGCCTCGGCCGCTTTCACGTCGGGATGCGTTTCCTTGTACCGCTCCTTCAGGGACGATACGTTGGTTTCCTGCGTCACGATCTCGTGTTCGAGTTCGACCAGGCGCTGGTTCTTGGCCGCCACGGTGAGGGGCTGGTCCCCGCCCTGGGTCAGCGTCTGCAGCTGGTCCCTGTAAATGTGGATCTGCGACTCGAGGAGCAGTTTCTCCTGGCCGATGCGGTTGATGGCTTCATTGATGCCGGACAGTTGCTGTTCGAGCGTTCGCAGCGTGGTCAGGTTGCTTTGCAGCTGCTCGGGCAGGCGCCCCGAGTTCTGCAGCCGGAATTGCGTGAGCCTGTTCTCCAGGTCGTCCAGCGTTTTCTTGGCGGATTCCCATTCGTCCTTCAGGAATTCCGTGGTGGCCGTGGACTGGCCGGAGAGGGTGCGGAGGTTCTCGTCGATGAAGCCGCGTACCAGTTCCTGGGTCACCTTCTGGGCCAGGTTCCGGTTCGAATACTGGAACGCAATTCTGAAAGCGGAATACTGCGCCTTGTTGCTGAGCTGGAGGTTTTCCACCTGGCTGATGCGGATGTCGGAGCGCATCTCCTCGATGACATCCTCGAGCGGCTTGCGCTGCAGCAGGCTTTTGTAGAGGCCATTGCTTTGGATAATGTTGATCAGGTTGGCGCGGCTCTGCACGGTCTGCGCCATCTGGTTGATGCGCTGGGACATCTCGGAATTGACGTTGGAAGGGACGAAGCGCTCAGGCACCTGAGGGGCGATGACCTGCACCGTGGCTTCCGATTGGTATGTGTCCGGCCACAGGAAAGCCACCACCACCGAGAGGACGAGGGCGGCAAAGGCGGGGCCTGCCATCCAGGACTTGTGACGGCGAAGGATGTCTACGTAGTCCTCGACATCCAGCGGACGCCGGGGAATGCTCAGGAGGTCTTGCGTTGTCTCCATCCGGTTCTCTCTTGACTGACTATCGGTCGCGGCTCGCTATTGCACCATGATGCGGTCGCCGTTTTCCAGGTTAATATTCTGGCTAAGGTTTTTCCCTTTAAGGACTTCGCTCCAATTGAATTTTATGCGCTTGTCGCCGCGCAGGATGACGATGTGCTTTTTGTTGGCGAACTCCCGGAAACCGCCCGCCAGGGTGATGGCTTCGAAGACATTGGTAGGAGTCGCGAGCGGGTAGGCGCCCGGCCGGTTGATCTCGCCGTCGACGAAATACCGCCGGCTGCGCACATCGTCGACCGAAACGGCGACATCGGGGCTATTGATGAATTTGGAAAGAGCGGCGGTGATGGCCTCGGCCACCTTGTTCGGCGTCAGACCGGCGGCCTGAATCTCCTTGATCAGCGGCATGGTGATCTTGCCGTCGGGGCGGATGGTGTGGGGTCCGGAGAGGTCCGTCTCCCTCCACACCCGCACGGTGATGACATCCTCGGCTCCGAGAATGTAGGTGTCGTTATCCACCGCCGAGGTTGTGCCCGAGGCCGCGGGCGGCTTCACAGGGCCGGCCGGAGTGGGTTTCGGCGCCTCCGGAGCGGGTTTCGCCGCATCGGGGGCGGGTGCCTGCTGCGTCGCGGGCGCCGGCTGCTGCGTCGCGGGCGCCGCCTGCTGAGTGGCGGG
>DATNLV010000310.1:0-15391 GCA_035602665.1 Bryobacteraceae bacterium
TGTCTGATTGGAGAGAACGTAGATGCCGCCGCCATCTCCCATACGCCGCATGTAGTCGTGGATGCGGTTATAGAGGATCTTGTTGTCACGCATGGCATTCTCGAGCGTTGTCCAGCCCCAACCTACGCTGATGCCGGAGTACGGCATGTCGACGATTTCGTTGTGCTCAATAGTGAGGCCGCGCGGATAACCGGCTGCGATCGCGGTCGAGCCCCAGTCCTCGTTGCCGCACTCACGGAAGTAACAGTTTGCAACGCGGTCGTTCAGAGAAAGCTCGCGCTCGTCGGAAACGCGGTAGGGCAGGTGTGCCTCGAGTCCTTGCTCGGAGAACCGGCCGATCTGCACTCCGTTGCCGCCGATTCCCTGGAATACGCAGCCGACTATGCGGTTGTCGCGGGTCGCGTGGTGCAGATCGAGGGCGGCGAAGGCCGTGTTCCTGAACTTGCAGCGCTCGAACCGGATCCGGCTCGCTCCGGCGAGATACACTGCGGCGGGTGGCCGGGCGGTCCAGCCCAGGTTGTCGAGGGTGGGCGCCTCCGGAACGCCGCCCTGGATCCGGTATGCGGGCTGCTCGAAGTATTGACCCAACTGGAGCGGCACGTGCCCTGCCTGAGTCGGCCGCATCCAGGTGGAGTCCTCAAATGCCAGTCCTCTGAACTCGATGTCGTGCACTGGGCGATCCATCGAACCCTGGAGGCGGACCAGCGTCTCAAGCCGCGGCGCCACAACCTGGGCCGTCGCCATGTCCTCGCCCGCGCGCGGCCAGTAGTAGACCAGTCCTGCCTTGTAGTCGAGATACCATTCCCCGGGCTCGTCAAGGAACTCGATGGCGTTCACGAAATGGTACGGGTCGGTGTTCCGCGGCCAGGGATAGGGATGGGAGAAGACCAGGCTTCGCTCCGGTTCCTGGAAGGTGATGCGCGCCCGCGTTCCTTCGATCGCGATGGATTCAACACGCAGGTAGGAGATCACCCAGGACTGCTGCAAGAACATTTCGACGCGCTTGAGATTCCTCCACTCGGCGGCGTTCTTGGCGTCAACAACGGCCTGGCGGTGGACGATATCCCACTCGACCAACCGGTCGAAGTTGTCCCCGTTGGGAGTGCGGGCGCGGACCGCCTTCCGGCCGTTCACGTACAACTGCCGGAAGTCGAGCGATGCGGCGCCGATCTCTGGATCCTTTGCGACCCACACGTGCCCAGTGGCGGCCGCCGGCAGCCCTGGCGTGGCTGTCTTCGGCTTACTCCACACGGTGATCAACAAGCCGCCGCTGAAGACGGGCTTCTCGCCCGGAGCGGCCGCGTAGACTACAGGTCTCTCCGGCGTACCCGAGTCTTCCGGAACAAACCGCAGCGGCTCGGTCAGGCGATACAGGCCTTCGTGCACGACGACCCGGATTCCGCTTTCCGGCATTCCCTTCGTTCGCAAGAGCTCCCGGACGGCCAGTTGAGCCTGATACAGCGTCGCAAAGGGCCGCTCCGCGGTGCCGCCTCCCGACAGCCAGAATCCCGGCTCGATGCCGCCCGTCGTCCATTGCGGCGTGCCTGGCTTGCCGGGCTGAGGCCGCACCGAAGGATCGGAGGAAGTGAAAGGCCCCACACCGCCCGGCTTGACGTGGAACTCCACAGCGCTAGCGGCGGTCTGCGCCCGGCCGGTGGGGGCGCTCACGGCCAGAGCGGCCAGGAGCAGGCATCCTATTCGCATCATTGTCCTCCCGGCCCACCGTCGCGTGGACGCACCCGTATCTCCTCCCCGTTATAGACCACGTTGCACGACTTGCGGCCGCTTTTGGAAATGAACACGAGGTGAAACTCGCGAGACGTCACCATCCCATCGAAGCCGCCCACCCGTGCCCCAATGGTCAATTCGCCGTCGAATTCGTCCCAGTTCAGCATCACGGTCGAGAAGCGGCCGCACTCGTAATTGTAGTTGTCGCCCTCATCCTCGTACAGGGGGAAAGCGCCGCTCGCGCCGCAGTACACCCGGATTTCATACGGAGCGTCAGGGACTTCATCCACATACCGCATGGGGGTCGACATCGGCACGATGGCGCCGGCGCGCGCGAACACGGGAATCACACTCAGCGGCGCGGGCGCTTCGACCCTCCTCCCGCCACGAGAATAGGTCCCGGTCAAAAAATCGTACCATCCGGTGCCGGACGGCAGGTAGACCGATCTGCTCTTCTTGGCTCCGGTGATCGGCTCGGAGTTCCGGCCATAATACATGGGAGTCGTGACCGGACACACCATCAAGCCGGGACCGAACAAGTATTGATCGCTAATATCGTGGGTCTTGCGGGCGTCCGGGAAATCCAGCGCCAGCGCCCGCATCATGGTCCAGCTATTCAGAGTCACCTGGGCTGCCACCGAGTAGATATAGGGCAACAAACGATAGCGGAGGCGGATGTACTGGACGATCGCATCGTAGAACTCAGTGCCGGGTTCGCCGAAGCGCCACGGTTCGCGTGGTGCGTCCGTTCCGTGCGAACGGAACATCGGCAGAAACGCCGCGTACTGCAGCCAGCGCGTATACAGCTCCCAGTACCCGAGGTCGGTGCAGCCGGTGTCTGTCGGATCGGGCACGATCGCCGAGGCGTCGGTGAGCCCGCGGCATCCGGCATCATAATCGCCGCGCCAGAACCACAATGTGGGATCGTTCCTGATGAAGAATCCCCCGATATCCAGCGTCCAGTAGGGTTCGCCGGCGGCACAGAAATTCAGGCCCTCGGGGATGGACCGCCGCAGTGTCTCCCAGGTGGCGGAGATATCGCCGGACCAGGTCGTCGTGCCATAACGGTGCTGGCCGGCATACGAGGATCTGGTGAGATTGACCACGCGCTTGTCTCCGGCCACGCTACGTTGGCCCTCATACATCCCGCGGGAATGCAGCAGCGAGAATGCGTTGATGTAGCCCGCATCGAGATATCGCTTTGCCTCCCCGGTGTTGATCGACAGGCGCTCATGCGGTTCGGGCTTGACCGCGCCACGCCAATCCGATTCGAAGGGTTCGGTGCAGTCGCACCACCATCCGTCGATGCCGTGTGAGAACAGGCCGCGGTTGGCCTGCTCCCAGTAGCACCGCCGCGCCTCTTCCTGAAAGGCGTCGTAAGTCGATTGATTGCCGAGCATCAGGCCGCGCTGCAGCAGTTCTTTCCGATCGGGACCTTCGCCGGTCATGGTTGGCCACACCGAGACCATGAGCCGGGCGCCCACGGTGTGCAGGGTGTCGGTCAATTTCTCGGGAGCGGGAAACCGCACCGGATCCAGCGACTTCTGTCCCCAGCCCCCATCGTAGGGCCACGACTTCCAGTCCAGGATGATCAGGTCCAAAGGGATGTCACGCCGGCGATACTCGCAAGCCGTGTCCACGAGTTCTTTGGCGCTGACGTAGCGCTCTTTGGACTGAGAGTACCCGAAGAACCATTTAGGCGGTAATGGGACCTGGCCAGTTAGTTGGTGATACCCCCTGGTTACTTCGTCGAATCGCTTGCCGCGGATAAAGTAATAGTCGAGCTCGTCCACCACATCGGCCCACAGGTAAGACCCGAGCGCGTCGTCGTGAAACGTCATTAGAGAGTAACAGTCGAGCAGGATTCCGTATCCACGCGTGGAGACGAGATAGGGCACGACAGCTTTCAGATTGTGCTGGTATAGCTCTCTCGAGCGGCCGCGCAGGTTTCCGTATCCTTCCTCGTGCGATCCCAGGCCAAAGAGCGCTTCGTCTTCGACAAACACGAAGTCCAACTTCGCCTCGAAGGCCTGCCGGTCAAAAAGACGCTCCGATTTGGCAGCCGAAGCGCGGACGCCGTCGATCCCGGTGGTGGAGACCACATTGAGTTCATGGTTGAAACGGTCTCTATAGATCGCTTTGGGCGTCAGCCATTTGCCCCCGCGATCGGGCTCGCGGGTCAGCAGGCGGTCCTCGCCGTCGTAGTAACGCATCGCTCCTGTCTTGCGGTCGATATCCACGGCAAGCGAGTTTGTTGCAACTCGAAATGTGCTCGCGTCTTCTTCCAGCCAGAAATCGTTGTACCAGGACTGTGAAACAACCGAGAGGCTGGCGCGCTGCTGAAACGGCCGGTTCCCGGTCATGGTCACCCTTGCGATGGACTCGCTGACGAAGCCGATCCGCAGCCGTGAGGCATCCGAAGCCAGGATGACCGATTCACCTTTGCTCTCAAGACGAAACATGTTATTCCTTTTCGAGAGCGGCAGCCACCGTCCGGCGCTGCTCCAGCTCTCGGTGGATCCGCGGCTCCAGCGCCTCGTACCTGGAATAGAACAGAACCGGCACGAGGGCGAGCGCGAAGAAGGCCGCCGGCAGCCAGATGAACCCGGTCTCAATGCCCGCGAGCGCCGAAGCACTCTGCCGCACGTTGGGAACGTAGCCGAAAGCGGCCATGGTCCAGGCGGGCAGCGCCCCTCCAATGCCGCTCCCCGCCTTGAAGCAGAATGCGATGCCGACCGCGGTCAACAGTCCCGCGGCTCGAATGCCGGTCTTCCACTCGCCGTAGTCGACGCTATCGGAGAGGAGCGAGAACGGCATGGTCATGGCGACTCCGCCCGCAATCGCCCCGACAATCCAGCCCGCCAGCACCGCCGCGAGCGACGGCGCCCCCAGAACCATCAGCAACTGGCCGGCGATTGATCCTGCCAGTCCCCACGCCCACAAGTTGCGCTTCGAGATGAAACGGCAGAGCCAGGGCAAAAAGACAACTGCACTGAGCGAGACGATATCCAGGCTGTTGACCAGCGGAACGAGGTCCTTGCGCCCCAGATTGTAAGTGAAGTAATAGATGAGCGCCGATACTCTGGAAATGTAAGCGACCCAGAACAAGAAGCTGCTGGACGCTATGATGATCCACGGCCAGTTGCCCGCGATCGCGCCGAACGTCCCCAGGATCCTTGTCGAACTCCGGGGCGCTTCAACGACTTCCTCGAGATTCCGAAACGCTACCAGGAACAACAGTGCCGCCCCGGCTGCGAAGATGGGCATCGTCAGCGTGAATCCGCGCTTGTCGTTTCCGTGCCCGAGTAGGGCGATGAGAGGAAGCGCCGTAGCGCTTACGATCAGCACACCCACCTTCGAGCCGATCATCCGGTACGTCGTCAGCAGCAGCCGCTGCGCGGGGTCAGGCGTCAGCGAAGACAGAATCGCAGTTACTGGCGTGTTGATTCCCGTGTAGAGAATTCCGCAGACGATGTAAGTGGCCGCCGAATACAGAACCTTGGCGCGATCGCCGAGCTCGGGAGTCAGGAAAGTCAGCACCCCGAACACGGCGTACGGTACACAAAGCCAGAGAAACCATGGGCGGTACTTGCCCCACCTGCTCCGGGTATTGTCCAAAATCATTCCCCAGACCGGCGCATCCACCCCGTCAATGCAGCGGGCGACCAGCAGGATGGTGCCGGCGATGCCCACCGGAATGCCGTACACGTCGGTGTAGAAGTACAGCAGGTAGTTCGAGATCACAGCAAAGACGAGTTGTCCCGCGGTATCGGTCGCGGCATAACTGAGGCGTTTGCTGTACGGAATCGTGTTCATGGAATTGGGAATGGGGACAGAGTCTCAGTTGATGGGCATCAAGGCTCTCTCGGCCAGCTCGTCACTCCTGGCCCGGATCTGTTTCGATTTTTCAAAAGCCGCGGCGGCGGCCTTTGGGTCGCCCATTTCCAGGTACAGACGGGCGAGTTGGTAATACACGCTGCCGTCCTCGTCGCTCGCGACGCCCTGCTTGAGTTCCTCGATCGCTTGTTTCTCCCGGCCCGTTCTCGCAAGCACCCGGCCGAGGAGGGCGTGGACGCGAGGTTGCAGATCGGGACGCACGTTCCGGCTGCGTTCCAGGTACGGCCCGGCGTTCTCGTACTCGTTCTGCGCAACCAGGATCTCCGCCATCAGCAGGTTGAGATCGCAATCCTTCGGGTGTAGGCCGAGGGCTTTCTGGGCGGAGGCCCGGGCCTCTGCAAGCTTCCCTTCGGCAAGATTCGCCGATGCGAACCCCGCCAGGCCGGCCTCACTGTCCGGCGAGATCGCCAGAACCTTGGAATACTCCTCTCGCGCCTGGTCGAACATCTTCCGCCGCCGGTAGTGATCGCCGAGTAAAGCGTGGACTGTCGGAGAATCGGGTTCCACCTCGGCCGCGCGCGCCAGCGCGGCCACGCCCAGCCTCTGGTTCGCCCGCACGGCCCAGTACCAGCCCGCGGGATCGTTCGGATACTTCTGCCGAAGACGATCGCTCGCCAGAGCGGCGGTCCGAAAACGGCCGGAGAAGAAAGCGCTGCTCGCAAGCTGCTCGAGATCCACGAGGCTGCCTGGTTCCGCCAGAGGGCGCTCCGGCTCAAGCACGCTGGCCGAGCGGATGCCCTCGCGGATGCGTGCCGATACGGCGCCGGCTATGACCGTCGTAGACTGCCCGAGTTGTGCCAGACGCGCCTGGAGTTGTTGCGTATCGAGGCCTTCCCAAAACCGCGGCAATGCCGCATCGAAGCCTTCCGGATCGGAGTGGGCAAGATCGGCGAGCATTGCCAACCCCTTCTCCGGCGCGCCGCGCTCAAACAGAAGGCGAGCCATTCCGACGCGCGCAGCGGCGCACGAGGCCTGGTCGCGCTCGAACTCTTGTTCGGCTTCTGTCGCCTTGCCCTGCCTCAAGAGAACCAGGCCGTAAGAGGCATGCGCGCATCGGGGCGGCGTCCCACCCGATGCCATCAGGGTGCGGTAGGCATAGATCGCCATCGTCAGCCGGCCCTCCTCCGCAAGCGCGTTGGCGGTAAGCTCGGCGGCGTACCCGGACTCGCCAAAGGAGCCTGTCAGCTTCGCTCCGGCCGCTTCCGCCAAACCAAAATACGCGAGCCCCAGGCCGAACCACGCCTCTCCACTGCGCGGCTCTAGGCCGGTCGCGCGCTGATACCACTCCCACGACTTCCCCGGGTTCCAGAGCCTATGGAACGTGCGGCCCAGCGCGAGCGGCGGCTGCGGGTCGCGAGGATTCAGTTGTTGCGCTGCGAGCAGCGGCGCAACCGCCTCCTTCGGGCGGTCGAGCTGTAGCAGGTCGAGGCCAAGAAACAGGTTGGGGACGAACAGCGCGTGGTTCAGCCGGAGCGCCGAGCGAAACGCGTCCGCCGCCATGGAATACTCGCCGCACTCGTGCTGCATCAGCCCTAGATTGCTCCACAGTTCGGCGATGTCCGGGCGAAGCGCCAGCGCCTGGCGATAGGCGCTGGCGGCAGCCCGGAAATCGCTCCTGGCCTGAGACTGATGAGCCTCGGCCAGAAGCGACTCCAGCCTGGCGGCAGGATCCGGTTGTGCAAGCGCCGGTATCCAGGCCGCCAGGGCGATCGTGAGTACTGCGCGCACGCGCCTACCAGTACAGCTTTAATCCAAACTGGATGTCGCGTGGGGGCAAAGTAGCTGAGATTACCCCGAACGTCGAATCCGTCAGGTTGCCATCGGGCTTGTAGAAGTTAGCGTGGTTGAACGCGTTGAACATCTCGGCCCGGAACTGGAGCTTCAGGGTTTCGTGGAGGTAGAACCACTTCTGAAGTCCGATGTCCCAGTTCGCCAGACCCGGCGCTCGGACGTTTCCCATGTAGCGAGGCGCATTTCCGAAAGTGAATGGCGCGGGTTGCGCGAATGCGGCGGTGTTGAACCACTCGTTAATGGTCGGGTTACTGAGGGTTGGGTTGCCCACCAGGTCCGGCCTCTGGTTACCGCCAAATGAGTTGGTGTTGTTGTCGCCGGTTGTTATAGCGATCGGGAAGCCGCTCTTGTAGCTGGTAATCCCCGAAACCTGCCAGCCGCCAACAACCGCATTGGCTACGGCGTTGAAGTTCGTTCCAACCTTCTTGCCCTTTCCGATCGGGAGTTCGTAAATGTAGCTTACAACCAGGCTGTGCGGGGTGTCCGCGGCGTCTAGCGATTTCTCGGTTGCCAGGTTGTAGTTGTCACGAATGGGCGTCTGGCCCAACCAGGATGTGGTTCCTACGGTGTTGTCGGTGAACCTCGAGTAGGTGTACGAAGCGAGCAGATTCAGCCCCGAGCTCCAGCGATGAGTGTAGGTCAACTCGAGAGCGTTGTAATGCGAGAAGCTACCCAGCGGCTGGGCTATATTGACGCTGCAGAATTCCGGATACGGAAGCAGCAACTGCCCGTACGCAATCGTCGGACTGGAAAGGCCGCAACCGCTGCTGGTGATCTTGCCGTAATACGGGTTCTTTACCTGCTGCAGTAGTTGATTTCCGAGCGCAAGGTCCGCTGTCGGCAACTCGTCGAAGTTCAGGCCGCCCTGAGCCAGTTTGACGCCATGATTCGCCACGTAGCTGACATCGATCAGATCGTTCTTGGTCACGGCATACTGGATTCCGGCCATCCACTGCTCCATGTAAGGATCGGGCCGGTTGACCTGCGAACCGCTCGTGCTGTAGCCGACGTTGGTCATAGCACCCGTGCTGTTGCCGGTTTGCGGAAGCGGGCCGTTGGGAAACGGATTGTCGAGGGTGTTCAGCGGCGTGTAACCGTCGGACGTTGTGGTTACCCAGGGCGTGCTCTGCCCGTACCCCTGGCCGGCTCCCTGTCCAAAAAAGGACGGCACGTAGTAGAGGCCGAATCCGGCTCTGACCACCAGCTTGTCCATAGCTTGATAGGCCAGGCCGAGCCGCGGAGCGAAGTCTTTCCAGGTCGGGTTGTAAAGTCCACTCCCGACGCCGCCGACGCCATTGTAAACCACCGTGCCTTTGACAACTGAGCCGAGCGCCGTGCTGATCGGATTGGTGGCGTTCAAGTCGAAATAGTTCTGCTGATTGTAGCGTTCCGTGGGGGCGGTTTGGTATTCCCAGCGGATACCCAGGTTCAGCGTGAGCTTGCGAGTGGCTTTCCAGTCGTCCTGGAAGTGGACGCCATAGTAATGCTTCGACGTGAACGGCTTAAAGGAGACGCCCGTCGAGCCGCCCGTCCCGACTCCGAGCAGTAGCGAGGCCAGGGCGTTGCCGGAAGTGTTCGGGTCCGCCGTCAAGGGGTCCGGTCCCGCGGTGGAGACCTGACCGAAGTTGAACGTCGTGGGGTAAATACGTCCGCCGCCAGTCTGGCTCACTACTTCCATGAAGCCCATCGAGAAGGAGTGGGAACCGTGGACCTTGCTGAGGTCGGCCGACCAGGTTAAATCGTTGCGGGGGAAGCCGCCCTGCCCGGCTCCGTTTTGTGGACCCAGCCCCGCATAGCCGCCCACCGACACAACCGGAAACTGGTTCGAGGTTGCATTGATAAAGGCGGGCAGGCCGAGTTGGGTGAAATCAAACGGGTAGCCCTCCATTACATTGCCTTCGAACCAGTGATTGTAGCCGCCATTGAAGCTCAGAATCGTGGTTGGACTCAGCACCCAGGTGAGACCGGCGGCGCCATCCAGGCGGTTGTTGGGGTTCATCGATCCCGGTCCGCCCGGATCGTTCCCGTAATAATCCGCCTCTTCCACCTTAGACTCGAGCTTCCTCGACCAGCGCCCGAAGAATCGCACGCTGTCGCTGAAGTTGTGGTCGATCCGAATGCCATATTCGTCGGAGGTCGCCGCAGCGCTGGCTGAGGCCGAGAAGTTGTTTAGCAGTGCGCTGTTCGTCGGGGCGGGATAGTAACCGACTAACTTGGCCCCAACCTTGCTGATCAGGTTTGCCGGGATCTTATTCCCCGCGAACGGCGTGCGCGTGAATCCGGTGGAGGTTGCCACCGTGCTGAAGGGGTTGTATATCACCTGGGAGATGCCGGAGAAATCTCCGGCTTTCTCGGCCGCTGTCGGCATGGTGAGGGTGACGGGACCCGGAGTGCCCTGGCGCAACCCTTCGTAATACGCGAAAAAGAAGGTCTTGTTCCGCTGCTTGTACAGCCCGGGGATGTACACCGGCCCGCCGCCGGCGACACCGAACTGGTTGCGCTTGAACGCTGTCCTTGGGATGCCCTGGGCGTTATTGAAGAAGAAGTTGGCATCGAGGTCGGAATTGCGAAGGAACTCGAACGCGTCCCCGTGAAGGCTACTGGTGCCGGACTTGGTGATTACGTTGTATACGTTGCCGGTGCTCCAGCCGTATTCCGCGGTGAAGGAGTTGGTCTGAATCCGCGCCTCCTCAACGGATTCCATGGAAGGCACATAGATAGCCCCACCCCAATCGCCGGCGGTGTCCCAGTGGCCGTCCAGCAGGTAGGCGCTGGTTCCAAAGTAGCCCCCCCCGAAGTTGAGGAACGAGATATCCTGATCGGCGGTCCCCGACTGTCCTCCGCCATTTACCACCTGGAACTGCGAAGCGTTGTTCACCGAGGAGTTCGTCAGCACCAGACCAAAAGCGCTGCGGAAATCCACGGGAAGCTGGTCGATCTGCTGTTCGTTCAAGTCCGAGGAAACGTTAGCGTTGTCGGAGGTGAGGATGGCCCCACCCTCAGCGGAGACGGTTACCTCGCTGTGTATCGCTCCCACTTGCAGGGTCACTTCCTGGCTTGAGGATTGGCCTGCCTCCAGGACAATCCCCGCCTGCTTGAAGGAGGAAAACCCGGTGACTTCGACGGTCAGAATGTAAGTTGCCGGCGGCAGCAACGCAAATGAGTAGCGCCCGTCGGCATCGGTTGTAAACGTTCGTGTGACGCCCTTTTCCGGGCTCGCCAGTGTAACCTTGGCCCCCGGGACGGCCGCCTCCGAACTGTCGTGGACGACCCCTGTCAAGGACGCGCTGAATGCTTGCGTCTGGGCTTGGGCGACCGGCTGGAAGATCGCAAGCGTGGCGATCAGGCCAATCGCGAGGGCTACGGCGCCTCGCGCGGTGTGCTTTGGCAACATGGAACTCCCCTTTTCCTGAGAGGGCATTGGTTTCGAAACGCACCTTCCCTCCCGCTGGTGGAGAAGCTACTTGTTTTGAAAGACTTTCACAAGGTTCTTTACTGTGCGCTACCGGCTCAACGACGCAAATGCCGAGGCTTGCAATTGCTTTACTTAAGCGGTAAAGTACCTGAGGGGGCCTCGGGTGGCAACGAGATCGACAGTGGGTCTGACGGCGAGTTCCGGGCCCGTATCGCACGCCGAGGCCGTCCAGGTCCGGGAGGCGCTCCGCGAGGTCCTGGAGAGCGCGCCTTTTCGGACGTCCCGCCAATGCCAAAGCCTTCTGACGTACGTGGTGGAACACACGCTCGCTGGAGAGAACGATCTGCTCCGCGAGCGCGTGATCGGGGCCGAGGTGTTCGGGCGCGGTCCCGCTTACGAACCAGGCGAGGACCCCGTCGTGCGAGTGCGGGCCGCCGAAGTGCGAAAGCGGCTGGCGCAGTATTATCAGACTCGTGCCGGCCACGTCGTTCAGATCGATATTCCGTCAGGCTCTTACAAGGCCGTCTTCCAGTGGAAGGCAGCCGAACCCACCCCGCCGGAAGTCCGAAAGCGTGGGTTGCCGGGATCCCGGTGGCTCTGGCTAGCCCTCGCGCTTTTGGCAACGGCTGCGAGCGTCATGGTGGTTCGAGGACTGCTGTCGTCCGAGCCTTCCGCACTCGACCAGTTTTGGGCGCCGGCATTGGTCAGCCCGAAGCCGATCCTCATCTATAACGCCACCGCGACTATTTTTCACTCTCCCGATCTCACCGATAGTGCGCAGGACCTGGTGGCGGTTCGAGGCCAGTACCTGACTACAGGCGATGCTTACGCCGGCGTCGTCCTTGGCTCGCTGTTCTCGCGGAAAGGGAAGCTCTTCCAGGTGCGATATGGCAGCGACCTCACCTTCGGCGACCTGCGATACCAGCCCTCCATCCTGATCGGCGCCTTCGGCAACGCCTGGACGCTACAACTGACGAACAATCTACGGTTCGTTTTCGACAAGCACCCGACGATTCGGGACCGGTCCATAAACCGGATCTACACACTGCCGGACATGACGCCGGACGGACGCACGCCGGAAGACTATGCGATTGTCTCGCGCGTCTTCGACTCCAACACAGGCGAACTTCTGATTGCTGCCGCTGGAATCACCCAGTACGGATCGCGTGCGGCCGCGGAATTCCTCACATCTCCACAACTGATGGCCGCTCTGGCCGCTGGTGCGCCGAGAGACTGGCGGAAGAAGAACCTGCAAGTGCTGCTGCACACAAAGGTCGTCGATAATACGCCAGGACCTCCGAGTATCGTCACGACGTACTTCTGGTAGAAGCCGTCCATCCTGTAACGCTGACTGAATCGTTGACTGCAAATCGCACTTGCTTAGAATCAAGCGGGCTGTGCATGGCAGGCCTTGCTGCCCCGGAGTCGGCATCAGACTTGCCGGCTGGTCGTGGCAGTTACCCAATGGATCTGACCGAGGAAGAGCTCACCAACTTGCAGGAAACATTAGCCGAGCCCGCTTCCGCCCCTCTGGTGTCAGACCAGGAGATCCAGGCCAACGAAACCGTCCAGACACACAAAAAGAGCGCCGTCTGGCGCTCTGTAAAACATAGATTTTATTGATTCTATTAGGAAAGTGGTCGGGGCGAGTGACTTCTTCAGTGTGCCCACCGTGACCTTCCGCCTGCTCTACTGCTTCTTCTCGATCAATCACGGACGGCGCAAGATCCTGCACTTCAACCTGACCGCCCACCCGACTGCCGAGTGGGTGGTGCAGCAACTTCGCGAGACGTTCTCGGATTCGGATCGCCACCGCTACGCCATTCTGGATCGCGACTCCAAGTTCAGCGCGGAGGTGATCGGCTTCTTGCGCTCGTCCGGCATCAAACCCGTGCGAACCAGCGTGCGCAGCCCATGGCAGAACGGTCTGGCGGAACGCTGGGTGGGCAGCGCACGCCGGGATTGCTTCGATCACGTGATCGCGCTCGACGAAGCGCACGTCCGGCGACTGGCGCGCGAGTATCTGGCCTACCATCACGCGGACCGCACTCACGACGGGCTGGGCAAGGATACTCCGGGCGGGCGGTTGAGGCGAAGCCGGCTCGCAGTGCGGAGTTGATGTCGCTCTCGCGCGTCGGCGGTCTTCATCATCGATACACATGGACAGCGGCGGCGTAGACCGACGGCGATAGAGTCGCGGCCCGGCCGCGACGAGTAGCCCGCGTTTCGCCGGTGATGTCTACGCGCGTCCTTCATGTGCTCTCCCGCCTGGCTGAACACACCCAGTGTGTCGCTCGCCCCCGCGAGGCGACCAGTCATCTCCGAAACCAGCGCCCTGAACATGGCGCAGAGCCTCCTCGACCGCTCCGGATTCGGTTGCGGCGACCGACAGGGCTCGATAAGGCGTCCGCGAGCCGCGCGTTCAGTACCGCACCTCGGGGCTACCGAGGGGATTTTCGCCCCGTTTGAGCCGCTGAATCGTGGCTCGCAGCCAGCTCTTCACGGCCTCTTCAAGGCGCGCCCTGTCCCCCGTGTCGGTGAGCGACTTGACCGTGTCGCCGGCATCGTTCAAAGGGATGAAGTGGCACGGCAGATCCGCGCTCTTCTGTTCCTCCGGCACCGCCCCTAACAGAACGCAATCCTCATGGCACTCGGAGGCGTGTTCGGGGACGAGCCAATGGTTGATACAGACCAGCGAGTGGTAGAAGATCGGCCGCTCGGCAGTGGGTTCGCCGGCGGGCTGTCCATAGCCGCCACCTTCGAGGAAATCGAGTTCCGCTTCCAGAAGGCTGATCAGGTCCGAATTACGATCAGGCATAGGCACACCTCGTGTAAGTACACACATCAAACTCCGATGTTTTCGAAACAATCCGCGAGATTCGCCTCGGCCGCCTTCTCGCGAATGGCAGTGAAGAGCTGCTCCCGCTGCCGTTCTTGTCCCGCCAGCCGATAAGCAACCAGGAGTTCCTTCAGTGAGGCCAGCTCTTTATACAGCCCGGCGCTCTCGATCGGCGGCGTCAAATAGGAGATCAGTTCGGCATAGGACCGGCGCTTGGCTATCGTCCCTTCCGACGGGTTGTTCACGCTGTAAACGTAGATATTCGGGAACTCGCCGATCAGGCGGTCAGGCCAGCAACGCTCGGACAGGCCCACCTGCTTGCCGGGCATGAACTCGAGCGCTCCATGAGTGCCCACATGGACCAGCGCGTCGGCGCGGAAGACGCTCGCCAGGTAGGTGTAGAGCCCCATGAAGCCGTGGTGCGGCGCTCCGCTCCTGGCCATGAGCAGGCGCATCGGATCTCCTTCGTAGCCGAAGGTCGGCTGGATGCCCAGGAATACGTTGCCCAGTTCGATCCCGTGGATCAGGATGTTGCGCCCGCGGGTGTTGATGCGGCCGGGCGCCGGGCCCCACTCGGTTTCGATTTGCTCCACGTGGGGACACAGGCGATAGTAGTCGTCCACCGGCAGCTCGCAGGCGACGTTGGCGAGCTGGCCGTCTCCGCCCAGTAACGCTTCGCGCAGTGCGTCCGCGGTGGCCGGTGCTTTCACCGTGTAACCGTCAGCTTCGAGGCGGCGGAGAATGGCCCATACGCTGGGGAACACGTCAAGGTCGGCGGCGGTGCCGATGTTGCCTTTGCTGGGCGGGAAGCAGTAGAGCACGAGCGCTAGCCTGACGTCCGCCTTGGGCGCTCGGCGCAGCCGATTCCAGCGCGCGATTCGCCGGGCCAGGCGGCCACAGCGGTCCTCGAGCGGCTCCGGCTGATCCTCACCCTCCGGCAGTCCCCCAAAGATGAACGGCTCGGTGGCGCCATCGACTTCGGGGAGGGCCACCTGCATCGCCGTCTGAACCGGGTTCAGGCCTATCCCACTCTCGGCCCAGTTTTCGACCCGCTGCATTTCCAGGCTCACAGCGGAGCGGAGCGGGCGGTTGAGGTTGCTCAGGAACTCAACGGCTGCCCGGCTGTCGTTCATCGCCGGACCGCCGACAAAACTGAAGCCGGTCAGGGACACGATCTGGCTGACTCGGGAGGACCGATCGGCCGGATCCACGAAGAACTGCCGGCACGCCTCGCGATTGTCCATGAACGTAGACAGCGCCGGGATGACGGACAGACCTTCGGATTCGAGGGCCCGGATCAGGCCGTCGTAATGGCGGCGCGCGCCGCTGACAACTTGTGGCCGCAGGAGGAGCAGCCCGATGGTCTGCTTCGCATCGAGGGTGCCATGCCCGCGCCGCCGAACCCAGTCGCGGTACGCCTCGAAGGATTCGAAGATGGAAGGCGCGTCCGGATGGTAGATCCCCATCACGGGCTGGCTCTCCGGGGGATCGATGTGGAACCGCTTTTCGAAACCGGGGACGAAGGCCCGAATTGCGTACAGGACCATCGAGCGGATGTTCGCGGGCGTCGGCTGGAGGAAGTAGCAAAACAGCGTGAGGTAGTCCTTGATGGCGCCCAACGCGCCGCGGGACGGCACGAAGCGAAGAACCGCGGGGGCTCTCCGCAGCAGCTCCAGATACCGCTCCGGCCTATGGGCCCCCTCCCGGCGGCGCGCGAAGGC
>DATNLV010000823.1:0-5149 GCA_035602665.1 Bryobacteraceae bacterium
CTCGCCTCTGGAGGCTGGCCTGTACATCATCACGGCCAGCTATGCCACGCGGCTTCTCAATCGGCTCGGGTCCGGTGACGGAAAGGCGCTGGAGCGCCTTGCCCGATATCTTTTGAGCTCGATTCCAGGCTGCCGGGCTTACAAACCGCAAAGGAGTCACTCCACTGACTACGATGTGGTCTGTGCGCTCGAAGGTACCGATCTGGACTTCCGATCCGACTTGGGAAGGTATTTCATTTGCGAATGCAAGGATTGGAAGCGCCGCGCGGACTTCACCGCCTTCGCCAAGTTCTGCCGCGTGCTCGACTCTGCGAAGTGTCAGTTTGGCATCCTGTTTTCTAAGCGGGATATCAGCGGCAAGGGCAAGACCACAAACGCGGAGCGAGAACAACTCAAAGTCTTCCAAGATCGAGGGCTTGTTGTGGTTGTGATTTCAGGCCCCGACTTGTCGCATTTGGCGGCCGGCGCAAATCTAATAACCATGCTCCGGGAGAGATACGAGAGCGTCCGCCTAGACCTCAGAGGACACAAGTAGACTGGGCGTTAGAACCTTTGAAGCGGTCCCCTGAGAGAAAGGTCAACGCCTTGCTGAGACCGGCGGCAATCGCTTGGTGTCGCCGTCACCAAGGGTGTCCTTTTGGCCCCGGCGCCGGATTGCAGGATGGCGCTGAAGGTAGTGGTTGACCTTTCTTCGTAACCCTTCCTCAGCAAGCGAGCGGGTGTGTTCGGTCATGCACTCGTAGTGGTCGATGTATCGCAGGTACAAGTCCTCCATCCGCACGCCGCGGCCCCGCTCGCAGGCGGCCTGAGCAATCCTGGCGTTAGGCTTGGGGCCAGGCTTCAGCCGGAACACCTGGGAGTGGGCCTTCTTAACCAGTGCACGGAATCCCTTCGTATCGGCATCGTAGTAGGCCCGGTGCTTCCGTCTGAGTTTGCGCGCCACCTCAAGCGCGTCCCGCGACAGCGCCTTTGCCGGGTCTTGCTTCGGCTCGTGCCGCGGCGGCGCGGTTCCTTTTCGCTGGCGCGATGCGGGTTCGTTCGGTGGGTTGTCGGCGGTCGGAAGCTTGCCAACACGTTTTCCTTGCGGCTCGGACGGCGGCGAGTCGGGAAGCGGCCTTTCGGCGTCGCTCATAATGCCTCCGCTGTAGAGTTTTGGCACGCGTCAGGGCGGTTGGCGGTCGGCCGCTGAAGCAATCTGCCGTAGGCGCGCCGGGCGGTCCCTACGCCGATTCCGAATCGCCGTGCGATCTCGCGCCAAGGGAGCGGCTCCGGAAGTCCTCGAAGGTCCCGGATCTGGCGTGGGTCGAAATCGGTTCGGCGAGGCCTGCCGCCTCGTGCCAGTTTCGCCTTTGCATTTGGGCTGGCGAACTGTGGCCCCTTTTGGTCTTGTTTCATCCTTCAAACCTCCCCAATCTCCCCCTTGGGTTGCGCAATCTGGCTCTTTGGCGAAGTAGAGCTGGGTGTCCAGACGGGTCGGTCGGGGGGGCGGAAGCACGGCAGGATCGTGCTGCTAGGATGGACTGCCGCGAACCCGCAGCGAACATTGGGCGGCTGCGAAGCTCCGCGGCGCCCCGTGTACCCGCCGTGTACCTCACTTCGGCGGAAGGGCCGATTCTGCCGTTTTTGCCGCTTTGCAGGATCAATAAGTTGCGCTTTTTCATTGAACCGTTCGGGTTCGAGTCCCGCCCGGCTCACCAAAATATCTTCGTTGTTCTTGCAGCCCGGTCCCGAATCTCCGCACCGCATCTCCTCCCGCCCCCGACTTGCGAGAGAATCGAAAGCATGACCCGGATCCCCCTCTTCCTTCTGCTGGCCGCGGCGTTTGCTTTCGCAGCCGACCAGCCGCCCGCCGTCGGCCAGTTCGAAGGCCAGACCGATATCGGCGCCAGCGTGCGTCCCGGCTCCGCGCAGTTCGATGCCGCCCAGGACACGTACACCGTCACCGGCGGCGGTCTGAACATGTGGGCGAACACCGACGCCTTCCACTTCGTTTGGAAGAAGCTCTCGGGCGATTTCTCCATCACTGCCGAAGTGCGCATCACTACTGGCGCGACCGACGGCAACCCGCACCGCAAGGCCGGCCTGGTGGTGCGTCAGACCCTGGAGCCCGAGTCTCCCTACGTCGACGTGATCCTGCACGGCAGCGGTTTGACCGCCTTGCAGTTTCGGGCCACGCCGGGCGGCACCACCGACCAGGTGAACACGGACGTAACGGCCCCGGCCGTGCTCCGCCTCGAACGGCATGGCGACGTGTTCGAGATGTGGCTCGCCGGCGCGCCCGGCGAAGCTCCAAAGAAGATCGGGTCAACCGGCGTGGCCATGCGCGACCCGGTCTATATCGGCCTGGCAGTGTGCGCGCACGATGCCGGCCGCATGGAGACGGCGGTGTTCTCGAACGTGAAGGTCGAGCCCGCCCCTACCCCGGCAGCGGCGTCGAAGTAGCCGGCCTGCGCATCCGTCCCGCCAGGATCTCGACAACGTTGCGCACGTACTGCTCGTCCGTGATTTGCGCCACGGCCTCTTCGGGGAACTCGGCCAGCGACCGGAAGTAGTCCGCAATCTCGTGAAAGACTTCGACGCGCGCTTCGGGCGCCAGCTGATCGCGTCGCACCAGGGCTTGAATCGCAATCCCGGCGGCTTCGGGCGAGGCGTGCTGGCGCAGCCGCCGCACGAGCGTATCGTAGGCCAGCATGGAATTGAATTTCCCCTCCAGCAATTGCGCCAGGTCGGGATGCGGCAGCTTAGGATTGCGAACCACGATGGTGCCCGCCGCCAGGTCGCCCAGCCGCCTGGCCTTCGCGCTCAGCAGGCACGCCAGGCCACCGGTCATGTAGAACGCGGGCGCCGCATCTACCGCCCGCATCAGGTTCCGGATCACCACCTGGCTGAATCGCAGGTGGAGTCCCTGCTCGTCCATCACCCGCAGCCTGAGCAGCCGCTTGCCAAGGGTCTGCCCGCGCCAGCGCCACTCCAGCGCGATCCCGTAGCCGATGGAGATGGCGAAATACAGCACGACGGCTGAGGCCTGGGCGATATCCGCGCTGATCAAGCGGGTCAAGCTCAAGGCCTGACCCAGGACCTGCGAGATCACGACCACCGCGCACGCGTCGACGATCCACGCCACAAACCGCGCCAGCGGCCCCGCCAGCAACAACGAGAAGCGGACGCCTTCCGGCGTTTCTATTTCGATCGTGCGGCTGCTACGGCTCATCCCGCCGCCTCCTTCCGGCCCGACCGCCAGAGGAACAGCACCAGCAGAATGAGTTCGGCCGCACCGAAAGCGATCTTGAGCGAATACGGGACCACGGGACGGTGGTACTGCGAAAGGAACGCCTCCACCAGCCCCGCCCAAACCAGCATCACCGCGACGCCGCCGGCCAGCGTCACCAGATCGCCCGTGATGGCGCGCAGCCGTTCGCGGCGAGTCGTTCGCCGTCCCCATCCGATCAGCGCGCTCGCCAGCAGCAGTCCCGCCTGGCCCGCGATGAGGAACGCCGGGATTTCGATGACGCCGTGCGGAAGCAGCCAGCCCAGCAGGAACTCGGTCTGCCCCGCGCGCACGTAGTCGGCGGAGACGGCGCCCAGAGTCACGCCATTATAAAACAGGACCGCCACCGTCCCCGCGCCCCACGTGATACCCAGGCTGAAGGTCGCGATCGACACGCGGATGTTGTGGGTCATCAACTGCGCGGAGAACTCAGCGCGGTGGTGGCTCAATCGCGGCGACGGCCCCTTCTCCTCCTTGGCCACACGCTCCGCCGGGCTTTCTTCAAGCCCCGGGAACGGCATGATGACCGCCTTCGAATCGGGATCTCTCCACACCGCCATGCCGCCGAAAGCGGCGCCGAGCAGCGTGATGGCGACGCCGATCCCAAAGAGGCGCGCGTGCCGGCGGACGGTCCGGGGAAAGGTCGTGAAGAACCAGTGCAGCGGCCGCGGGCGCTCGCGGCGCTCGCGTGTCGAGTGAATCTCGCCGTAGGCGCGCGCCACCAGCGATTCCAAATGCTCCCGCGCTTCGGCCTCCGCGGAGAAAGTCGCCATCCTCGCCAGGTCGGCCGAGCAGCGCTCGTAGAGATAGTGGAACCTCTCCATCTGCTCGAGCGTCATGACGGCGGCGGCGTCGCTCTCGATCCGATCGAGGATCGTCTCCAACTCGCGCCAGTACGCCTGCTCGGCCGCTACGAAACGTGGAAGGTCGAGGATCACAGCGCCTGCCTCCGCTTCACGTCCAGGTACAGCGAAGTCAGATCGGTCTCCAACCGATCGGGATCGAGCACCGAAAACCGCACTCCCGCCCGCTCGAGCGTCATGCGCAGTTCCCGGAGCTTCTTCCAGAACAGTTGACCGGCCACGTCGCGATAGAGATCGTCGAGCCCCTGTGGCAGCGGGTCATCGAACAGCGGCTGTATCCCCGGCGTTCCCGCCACGTTGACCAGTATCAGGTGGCGGCGGGATGCGATCCGTACGGCCTGCGCAAAGCTCTCCGCCAGCACCGGGTCGTCCAGCGCCGTCAGCACCACCAGCAGCGCGCGCCGCCGCAGCACGGTCTGGATGAATCCGAACAGCTCGCCGAAATCGGGCGACACGCGCCTCGGCTGGAGCTTGTAGATCGCCTCGCGGCACGCGCGGTAGTGCGCTTTCCCGCTGCGCGCGCGAACGAACTGGTGGACCTTGTCGCTGAAAGTGATCAGCCCGAAGCGATCGCCCTGGCGCTCCGCCGCGAGGCCCAGGTGCAGCGCGGCCTTGACGTATTTCTCGAGCGTCTCCCGGCGCGCCGTCAGCCGCGAGGCGTCCACCACCACGTACAGTTCCTGTGTCCGCTCCAACTGAAAGACCTTTACGACGGGCTTGCCGCGGCGCGCCGTGGCTTTCCAGTAGATCTCGTCGAAGGAGTCTCCGGGCGCGTAATCCTGCAGCTTCTCGAACTCGCGGCCGCGCCCCACCTGCCGCTCGCGGCGCGTGCCGGAGGTCTCGCGGCTGAGCAACATCCCGCGAGTCGCTGAGCCGCGCAGGCTGGGATAAACACGGACCTCGCACTCCACGGGCACCACGGCGCGGATAGACCACAACCCCCACGGCGAGGCCTGCTCGATATCCGCCGAGTCAATTCTGTAGTCGCCCCGCTCGCGCGGGACCAGCGGCCACTCGA
>DATNLV010000314.1:0-5348 GCA_035602665.1 Bryobacteraceae bacterium
AGGTCGTAGGTCTTCGCGAAGAGGTTCTCGAACAGGATGGAGTGGGGGAGGCCCATCGGCCGCAGGTTCTTCATGACGCGCACCAGTTGGCGCTGGTTGAAGACCTTGTTGCCGGTGAACGCGATGTCACCCACTTTCACCTTGGCACCTTCGTTGACCACGAACGTCAACTCGATGGACGAGGGCGGGATCTGGCGCAGTTCGGGAGTGACTTCCGCATACTGGCGGCCGCGCTCGGCCTCGTACTCTTTTATGACCACGACGGCGCGCTGGATCTTGTTGGGGTCGTACTGGGACTCGACGGTGAGCCCCACCTTGCGCTCTTTGTAGCGGTCGAGCAACTCGGACAGGGTGACCGATTTCATCCCCTCGTACTTGATGGAGCGGATCACCTGGCGCTCGACCAGGACGAAGCGGACGATGACACCGGCGGCGCCCTGGTCGGTCTCGACCCGGATGTCGTCGAAGCGGCCGGTATTCCAGAGGGCCATGAAGTCGCGGCGCAGGGATTCGGGATCGTAATGGTCGCCCTTCCGGCTGAAGATCATGGCCTTCAGGGTGTCCTGCGGGACGCGGCGCGCGCCGCGGAACTCGATGGCTTCGATGACATTCGAGCTGGGTTGGGCCGGCGGGGCCACCGCCTTGGGGGATTCGAACGGCGCTTTCTGGCCTTCGGGCGGGGGAGTCTTCTGCGCCGGCGCGGGCGCCCTTTCCCCCGGCTGGGGCACCGTTTCGAAAGGACTCTGCTGCGGCTGCTGCTGTTGCTGCTGTTGGTCGGGCTTCTGTGGCGGAGACGGCTGCGACTGTGCCTTAGCGGTCAGGCAGCATGCGCAAACGAAGAGTACCCACAGGCACCCGTCGGGCCTGTCAAACCTCATGCAGACTCAGTTCCTCTCCACTCTGCGCGCCTATTCAGACGTGTCGCCAGCCTGCGGCGTTTCACCTGACGGTCGCCATCCTGCGCAGATTGAATCATTTATTCTAGCACTTCGAATTCTGGGGACCGCTTGGGTGATGCTCTCTATTCGACGGCATCCGGGGCCGCGTCCGTTTCAGGCATCTGGGCGGCCGCCTCCCCGAGGAAGGTCCGGGTCACCGAACGAAGCCCGCTGGGAAACCAGCCCAGCACCAGCCCGTACGTCAGGTGCGCCAGCAGCAGGGTTCGCGGCGGACTGTACAAAGTGACGAATACCCCCAGCTTTCTCTGAAACAGGGCCTGGGAAAAATAGAACCAGACCAGCCCGGTCAGCATCCCCAGCAAGGTCACCCGCAGGCGCCTCGTGGAGTTGCCCACCAGCAGGCCGAATGTCATCCCGATCAGGCCCGAGACCGAGAGATGCAGGCCCAGGCCTAAAACCGTGGCCCAGCCGAAACCGCGCTGGAGCGTCGCCAGTCCGCTTAGTGTCGAGCCAAGCAGGTTCGGCGCGGTCCAGATGGAACGAAAGTCCAGGAGCGAACTGAGGGCCAGCCATCCAAACATGGCCACGCCCCCTAACACCCCGGTCTCGATTCCGGCCAACGCCCTGCAGATCGGAGCCGAGACCCGGCCGTAATTTTCCGGACCCATCAAAAGAGCCTATACTAGCACGCCTGGGATGTTCCGGGCCGGATCGCGCGATAATCGGGGACAATGACACGTATCCTGACGATACTGGCGCTGGCGGTGGCCACGGCGGCCGCCGGCGAACCGGTGCGCATCCTCTTCGACACCGATATGGGGAATGACGTGGACGACGCCATCGCCCTGGCGACATTGCACGCTTTCGAGACCCGGGGCGAGGCCCGGATCCTGGCGGTCACCATCACCAAAGACAACCGCTGGGCGGCGCCGTATGTCGATCTCTTGAATACCTTTTATGGGAGGCCGGGAATTCCTCTCGGCATGGTGCGCAACGGCGTGACGCCGGAAGACGGGAACTACCTGGCGGTGGTGGCCGGCAAGCGGCGCCGGGGCGGAGCTTTGCTTTACCCGCGGAAGGTGACGCCGGAGATCGCGGTGCCCGATGCCCAAACCGTGCTGCGGCAGGCGCTCGCTGAACAGCCGGACGCGAGCGTGGTGATCGTGCAGGTGGGCTTCAGTACTAACCTGGCGCGGCTACTCGATTCGCCGGCGGACGCCGGGCTGGTGAAGCGCAAGGTCCGGCTGCTGGTGATGATGGCGGGCCGGTTCAGCGATGGGGAGCTCGAGTACAACATCGAGAAGGACATCCCGGCGGCGCAGAAGCTGTTTGCGCGGTGGCCTACGCCCATCGTGGTGAGCCCTTTCGAATTGGGCGCGCAGACGACCTACCCGGCCGTGCGCGTTGACCGCGACTTCCGTTACGTGCCGGACCATCCCCTTGCCGACGCGTATCGCGCTTACCAGAAGATGCCTTACGACGAGCCGCTGTGGGACCCGACCGCCGCGCTCTACGCCGTCCGGCCGGACGCCGGCTACTTTACGCTGGGACCGGAAGGCCGCGTCAGCGTCAACGAAAAAGGGGTGACGACGTTTTCGGCCGGGGGCGGGCAGCACCGGATTCTGAGCGCGAACGCGGAGCAGCGGGCGCGAATTGTCGAAGCCGTGGCGGCGCTGGCCAGCCAGCCGCCGGAGAGATGCAGGTAGATGGTCGATGGTGGATGGTGGATGGTGGATGGTGGATGGTGACGGATAGGAGAGAGCTTGCTGCCGATAAGGCGGTGGATGGTGGATGGTGACGGATAGGAGGGAGCTTGCTGCCGATAAGGCGGTCGATGGTGGATGGTAGATGGTGGATGGTGACGGATAGGAGGGAGCTTGCTGCCGGAGGAGCTTGAGTTACGGATTCGGGCGTTTCAGGAGAGCCGGGTTCTGCTGACGGCGATTGAGCTGGACCTGTTCGAGGCGCTTGGGGCGGGGGCGGCGGCCGACGATGTCGCGCGGACCCTCGGGACCGATGCGCGGGCCACCGGGATGCTTCTGAACGCTTTGGCCGCGCTGGGGGTGATCGAGAAGCGCGGCGGCTTGTTCCGCAATACGCCTGAGACGGCGCAGCATTTTACGCGGCGGTCGCCGGACGATGTGCGGATGGCCATGATGCACACGGTGCATCTGTGGGATACGTGGTCCAACTTGACCGAATGCGTGCGAAAGGGCACTACGCTGGGCCGGCGCCCGGCGGGCACCGAGGACTGGACCGGGGCGTTCATCGCGGCGATGCACGCCAATGCTTCGCGGCGGGCTACGGCGGTGGTGGAAGCGGCCGATGCGGCGGGCGCACGGGAAATGCTCGATGTCGGCGGGGGGTCGGGGGCCTACTCGATCGCTTTCGCGCAGGCCAATCCGGGGCTCAGGGCCGAGATCCTCGACGTGGGCGACGTGGTGCCGATTGCGCGGGGCCACATCGCGGAGGCGGGGCTGGAGGGTCGGGTCACGGTGCGGGAGGGCGACCTCCGCAGCAGCGACTTCGGCACGGGTTTTGACCTGGTGCTGATTTCAGCCATCTGCCACATGCTCAGCGAGGATGAGAACCGCGCGCTGGTGGCGAAGACGCATGCCGCTTTGGGGGCCGGAGGGCGCATCGTGATTTCGGATTTCATTCTCGATCCCGACCGGGCCGGACCGCGCATGGCGGCGATGTTCGCGCTCAACATGCTGGTCGGCACGCGGCAGGGGAATACGTACACCGAAGAGGAGTACGCGGGCTGGATGCGCGAGGCGGGATTCAGCAGGATCCGCCGGGTGGCGCTGCCGGGGCCGGCGCATCTGATGATCGGGACGCGGTGAGTTGAAGAGGGAAGAGAAGCGCAAGAAATGTCAAGCAGGGGCGGCGGGGCGCGCATACAATCTCTAGAGGATGAGGACCGATACCGGCGAGTCGTACCAGGAGCGCATCAACCGGGTGCTGGTACACATCCAGCAACGGCTCGAAGAGCCGCTTCCTCTGGATGAGCTGGCGGGGGTGGCCGCGTTCTCGCCTTACCATTTCCACCGCATCTTTCGGGGCATGGTGGGCGAGTCCGTCAAGGAGCACGTGAGGCGGCTGAGGCTGGAGCGCGCGGCCGGGCGGCTCCGGGCGAGCGCCGATCCGATCACTGACATCGCGTTCGATGCCGGCTATCAGACGCACGAAAGCTTTACGCGGGCGTTCCGGGCGATGTTCGGGGACGCGCCTTCCGGCTTTCGAGAAAACCGGCGGGAGATTCTGGCCCGCGCCGGGGCGTCGCCGGAACGCCGCGAGCCGCTGGCGGTGCGCACGGAGCGGCTGGGACTGACACGGCTGGCGTTCTTCCGCCACGTGGGGCCCTACGGCGAGGTCGGGACGGCGTGGCAGAAGCTGTACTCCTGGGCCGGCAGGAGCGGATTGCTCGGGCCGGGCGCCGAGATCCTGGGCGTGGTGCACGACGATCCGGAGATCACCCCGCCCGAGCGGCTGCGATACGACGCGGCCATCGTGGTCAACGACCGCGTCCGTCCGACGGGCGAGGCGGGGATCGAGGAGCTGCCGGCCGGAGAGTACGCCGTCGCCGTCCACCAGGGCCCTTACATGCTGCTGGGCAACACCTACGCCCGGCTGTGTGGCGAGTGGCTGCCGGCCAGCGGCCGCGAGGCGCGCAACTCGCCGGCATTCGAGATCTACCGCAACATGCCTTTCAACACGCCGCCGGAGGAGTTGGTCACTGAGATATACATTCCCTTAGTGGACTGAAAGGAGCTGGACATGGCACAGACCGCGGTCGCGGAGAAGCTCGATCTATACAAACTGCATAAGTCCGAGTACGTCACGCCGAAAGAGCCCGTGCTGATCCAGGTGGGCGCGGCGAAGTACCTGACGGCGGACGGCGTGGGCGCGCCGGGGGGGAATGCGTTTCAGGAGGCAATCGGAGCGCTCTACTCGATGGCCTACACCATGAAGATGGCCAAGAAGTTCGCCGGGCAGGACTACAAGGTGTGCCATCTGGAAGGGCTGTGGTGGGGCATCGAGCAGATGGAGGCGCAGAACCAGTGGCGCTGGAAGCTCCTGATCCGCGTGCCCGACTTCATCTGCGACCGCATGCTGAAGGCAACCACCGCGAGGCTCAAGGAGAAGGGGAAGGGCGAGTTGGCGGTCGAGGTTCGGCTGGAAATCCTGAAGGAGGGCAAGTGTGTGCAGGTGCTCCACACCGGCCCTTACTCGAACGAGGGAGCCACCGTGGCGCGCATGAAGGCCTTCGTGGAGCGCAAGGCGCTCGCGTTCGCCGGCGTTCACCATGAGATCTACCTTTCGGATCCGCGGCGGGTTGCGCCGGAGAAGCTGCGGACGATTTTGCGGATGCCGGTGAAGTAAGGGAGGGCCCCGGAAATAAGAAACCCCGGGCTGGGCACCCGGGGTTTCACTCAGAGGGGCTGG
>DATNLV010000324.1:0-9739 GCA_035602665.1 Bryobacteraceae bacterium
CAGCGCCGGCAGGCCCGATTGTTTGGTTCCGAAGAACTCACCCGGCCCGCGCAGCTTCAAATCCATCTCCGCGATGTGGAACCCGTCGCTCGAATCCACCAGCGTGCGGATGCGCTGGCGGCCGATGTCGTTCAACTTCCCGGTCACCAGGACGCAATAGCTCTGCGCCGCGCCGCGCCCCACGCGGCCGCGAAGCTGGTGCAGCTGCGACAGGCCGAATCGCTCCGCCTGCTCGATCACCATCACCGTCGCGTTGGGCACGTCGATGCCCACCTCGATCACCGTGGTCGAAACGAGCACCTGCGTCTCGCCGGCCTTGAACCGCTCCATGGCGGATTCCTTCTCCGCGGTCGTGAGCCGGCCGTGCATCAGCCCGATGCGAAGCTGCGGGAAGACCTCGACCGCCAGGTGCTGGTACATCTTCTCCGCGGCCTTCGTCGCCTGCGTTTCCGATTCCTCAATCACCGGGTAGACCACGTACGCCTGGCGGCCCTGCTCGATCTCGCGCTGCACGAAGCTCCACACCTGCTCGATCGCATCCTCCGCCGAGTGGCGCGTGACGATGGGCTTGCGGCCCGGCGGCAACTCGTCGATCACCGAAACGTCGAGGTCGCCGTAGAGCGTCAGCGCCAGCGTGCGCGGGATCGGCGTCGCGGTGAGCACCAGCACGTCCGGGTGCGGGCCCTTCTGGATCAGCCTCAGCCGCTGCATCACACCGAAGCGGTGCTGTTCGTCGACGATCGCGAGGCCGAGCTTCTGGAACTCCACGTCCTCCTCGATCAGCGCGTGCGTGCCCACCGCGAACTGGACCAGCCCAGCCGCCAGCGCGCGCTTGAACTGCGCCTTCTCGCCCTTGGTGTTCGACCCGGTCAGCAGCGCGACCGTGTACCCGAGCTTGCGGAACAGGTCCTTGAAGTAGAAGAAATGCTGCGTGGCGAGGATCTCCGTCGGCGCCAGCGTCGCCACCTGCCAGCCGTTCTCGATCGCGATGATGGCCGCCTCCGCCGCCACCAGCGTCTTCCCGCTGCCCACGTCGCCCTGCATCAGGCGATTCATCGGCGCGGGCGATTCCATGTCCCGCGCGATCTCCCCCAGCACCTTCTTCTGCGCGCCCGTGGGCTTGAACGGAAGCATCCGCTTGATCTGCTCGCGCACGCGATCCGTCAGCTCGAACGCGATGCCCGGCTGTTTGCGGGCGGTGCTGTGCTTCAACGCCAGGCCGCATTCGAGCCAGAAGAATTCCTCGAAAATGAGCCGGAACTGCGCCTGCGAGCGGAACTCATTCAACAACCGGATGTCCGCGCCCGGCGGCGGGAAGTGCAAATCGCGAAGCGCGGTCCCCAGGTCCGGCAGTTTCAGTTCCTCGCGCAGGCGCTCGGGAAGCGGGTCCGGCCCCACCGGCAGAGCTTCGAGAATCTGCCACAGCAGGCGGCGGAAAACCCGTGTGGTGACCTTCTGTGTGGCCTCGTATATGGGAACGATGCGCCCGGTGTGAAGGCCCGCCTCGCCCTCTTCCTCCTCGCCCAGAATCTCGAACTCCGGGTGCAGGATGGAGAGCTCGCCCGAATAGCTGTCGAACTCGACTTTGCCATAGAGCGCGACGCGCTGTCCCGGCTCGATCACCTTTTCGAGATAGCCGCCGTGGAACCACTTGCACACCAGCGTGGCGCCGGAGGCGTCCGTGAACACGGCTTCGAACAGGCCCAGGTTGCGGCGCCGGAAGCCGGCCAGGTGCGCGGCCTTCACTTCCGCCATGACGGTCGCCATCTCGCCGGGCGCAAGCTGCGCGATGGTCTTGACGTTGGTGCGGTCCTCGTAGCGGAACGGCGGGTACGCCAGCAGGTCCTCGACTGTCTTCAGACCCTTGCCCTCGAGCATCGCCGCGCGCGCCGGCCCGACGCCCTTGAGGTACATCAGCGGAGTGGAGAGCGTCAGGCTCATTGCGGCAGGCGGCGAACGTGATATAAAGCAGAGACGGCCGCCAGGACCCTTATGTCATTGTGCGTCAGCGCCACCGTTTATTTTACGCTGCCGTCTGGCCCTTCGAGTGAAGGAGTCCGATCGAATGTACTTTAGCGCGTTCACGTACTTCGCTCTGATTGGGGCGGCCCTGATGATCGTGGGCGACGCTTATCGTTGGCGCCGCTTCTGCTGGGCCGCGCCCCTCCTGGTTCTGTTTGTGCTCCTGTCGCAACCCGCGCTCAAACTTCTGCCGTCCGTCAGCTACGACAACGTGCTGCTCGCGGCCGATCGCCGGCTGGGGTACGACTTCGGGCTCGGCAGGTTGATCGGGGACGTACTGGCGATTCGTCTGGTGTACGCGATGCTCCCCGTGGCGGTAGCAATCGTCTATCTGCTGCTGGACTCGGATCACCGCAAGCGGTTCGGATTCGCCATGCTGCTGGCCGGCGTCGTGGCCCCTCTTCTCTATGCGATCTGCCCGGCGGCCGGCCCCCTCTACGTCTACGGCGATGCGTTTCCCTTTCATCCGCCCAACGTAAAGGCCGTGACATTCGCCGCCCCCGGGCTCACGATGAATGCCGTGCCGTCCGGCCACCTCGCGTGGGCCTTGTTGCTGTGGTGGAACTCGAGGCCGTGCCAGTTGGGCGTCCGGATCGCGGCCGGCCTGTTCTTCCTGGGCACGGCCGTGGCCACGCTGGCGACGGGCGAGCACTACGTGGTGGACCTGGTGGTCGCCATCCCCTTCGCGGTCGCCGCCGATGCCGCGATCGGCCGCCGATGGATCCTCGCCGGCGCCTGCGCCTCGGTGGTGCTGTCGTGGTCGCTTGCGCTGCGGAGCGGGCTCATGAGCGTCGCGCCCTCCGTTGTGGCCGTCCCGTTGGCCGCGGCCACCGTATTGGTGCCGCTCATTCTCCGCGCGCGTATTCGGCGAGCGTCTCGAACGGCGGCGTGACCAGCGCCTTCTCCATATCCTCGCCCGTCTCGATCATGTGCCGCAGATGCCGCGCGGCCAGGGCAGAGACCCAGGGATCGCTCACTGGCTTCCCCGTCTTCCGGGTTAGCTCCAGCAGGTCTGGGTGCATCAGCGCCACAACTTTCGTTACCCGTTCCGCGCCCGCCGAGAGCGCAAACTTCACATCGACCGTATCGGCGTGGCGGATCGAGATGGCGTTCTGAATCCAGAGAAAGTCCACGTTCCACACCCGCCCGGTGGGGTCCGTGGCCTCGAAATGGCGGAAGGTCCGCGGCTCCGCTCCCTGACGGTCGCGGCTCGGTAGTGATGTGGCCGGCATAATTAGATCTCGCTCGAGTGTTGCCGCAGCAGCGCCAGGAACTCGTCCCGCGTTTCCTTGCGCTCGCGGAACGCCCCCAGCATCGCGCTGGTCACGGCGCCGGAGTGCTGCTTCTCCACGCCGCGCATCATCATGCAGAAGTGGCGCGCCTCGCACACCACGCCCACGCCCAGCGGATCGAGTACCTGTTCGAGCGACTGCGCGATCTCCTGCGTCAGCCGCTCCTGGATCTGCAGCCGCCGCGCGAACATGTCCACGATGCGCGGAATCTTGCTCAGCCCCACCACCTTGTGGCGCGGCAGGTACGCGACGTGGACCTTGCCGAAGAACGGCAGCATGTGGTGCTCGCACAGGCTGAAGAACTCGATGTCCCGGACGATCACCATCTCGTCGTACTTCACCGTGAAGAGCGCGCCGTTGACCACCTTCTGAAGGTCCTGCCCATAGCCGCTGGTCAAGTACTTCCATGCCTTCTCGACGCGCTCGGGAGTCTTCGACAGGCCCTCGCGCGCAGGGTCCTCGCCGAGCTGCCGCAGGACCTCTTCCATCAGCGAGGCGATCCCGCGCTCCGAAACGGCTGCCGCATTCGCGGCCGGGTTGTCAGTCGTGTAGCTCAAATCGGTTCCTCTTCGTTTCCTGAATTCGGATTCCATCGAGCGCCGGCCCCGCGCCCGGGAATACCTCTGGCCATCGGGCCGAGAGTCGCGCCCGGATTTCGACCGCCAGGTTCTCCGTGGTGGGCACGCGCTCCGCGAACGCCGGAACTTCCGCGTTCAGATCGTGGTGGTCGAATGGCTCCAGAACCTGCTCGCGCACCAGCGCATCGAGCGCGGCCAGGTCCGCCACCCGGCCCGACGCCCGATCCACCGGCCCGCGCACGCTCACCTCAAGCGCGTAGTCATGCCCGTGCCCGTGGGGGTTGTTGCACTTTCCGTACAGCGCGCGGTTCTCCTCCGCCGAGAGCCCGGCCGAGTTGAGCCGATGCGAGGCCGAGAACCGGTAGCGCCGCGTGACGCGGATCACGGCTGACCCCCGAAGTAATCCACGTACAGGTCTTCGGTCTCGTAGACTCGCACCGCGTGCAGACGGACTCGCGGACCGGTCACGCACGGCTCGATCCGCCGCCACACTTCGATCGCCAGGTTCTCCGTGGTGGGCACCACCGTGTCGAAGGGCGGAACCTCGCGGTTCAGAAAGCGGTGGTCCATCGGCTCGACCACCTCTTGCTGGATCACCTCTTTGAGCCGCTTGAGGTCGAATACCATCCCGGTTTCCGGTTGGGGCTCGCCCTCCAGCGTCACCTCGATCACGTAGTTGTGGCCGTGCCCGTGCGGGTTCGAGGCCGCGCCGTAGAGAGCCCGGTTATCCTCGTCGGACAGCCCCGGCAAGCGGCACACGTGTGACGCGGAGAAATCAGCCCTCCTCGTGATCAGCATGCGCCCCCTATAGCTACTGATACAGCAGCCTGCGAATGGTTACACTTAATGATAGGAAGTTCGAATGGCCCCAGTCAAAACAGAACGCATCATCCAGGCTCTGATTGTCGTTTGCTTCGCCGCGCTGGTGTGGGTAATCGCCGGCATTTTTCAGGAACGGATCGTGGTGGCGGGCGACAGCGCCCCCCGGTTCAGCGTGACCACCGAGGACGGGCGAACCATCTCGCCCTCGAACTTCGGCGGGAAGCTGCTGGTGGTGCATTTCTGGGCCACCTGGTGTCCGCCCTGCGTCACGGAGACGCCGTCGCTCAACCAGTTTCAGCAGGCGTATGCCAAGGACGGCGTGGTGGTGCTCGGCATCAGCGTGGACACCAACGCCAAGGCCTACCGCGATTTTCTCCAACGTCACAAAATCGCGTTTGCCACCTCGCGCGACCCCGACGCTAAGATCGCCTCCGACTACGGCACCTTCCAGTATCCCGAGACCTACATCATCAACCGCGACGGCAAGGTGCTCGAGAAGATCATAAGCAACACCGAGTGGATGGACCCCGAGCGGCAGAACGTGATCCGTGCGATGCTCGGTTCATGATCCCGAGTGGGGCAGGACTCCAGTCCTGCGGCCGGTGTCCACACCGGCCTTCGTGCACAACCTAGAGCACTCATGACCAGACGACAATTCTTTCTGACAGGGAGCTTAGCGATGGCCGTTACCGGCAAGTTGACCAGCAAGCAGCGTGTGGACCGCGCGCTCGCGGGCGGCGATGTCGATCGCCCGCCGTTCAGTCTGTGGCATCACTTTCGTTTGGCCGAGTTCCCCGGCGAGCGGCACGCCGAGGCGACGCTCGAGTTCCACCGCAAGTTCCGCACCGACATCGTCAAGGTGATGAGCGACTTTCCGTACCCCAAGCCGGTGGGCGGAATCGAAGCCATCAAGCCCGAGGCGAATCCGTTCCCCGAGCAATTGCGCGCGCTCGACATCATCCGCGAGGGCCTCGGCGGCCGCGCCTATTTCGTCGAGACGGTTTTCAACCCTTACAACCAGGTTGCGAAGACCTTCTCGAAGCCCGAGGTTCAGCGCCTGAAGCAGGAGCAGCCGCAGGTGCTGCTGAACGCTCTGGAAGCCGTCGCCGAGTCGGAAGTGAACCACGTGCGCAAGGCGCTCGCCACGGGCGCCGCCGGCATCTTCCTGGCCATCGATTGCGCTGTGCCCGGAGTCCTCACTCCGGAGGAATACGCGAAGTTCAGCGAGCCCTTCGACCGCATGGTGCTCAACGCCGCCTCCGGCGCGCATTTCAATACCCTGCACCTGCACGGCAAGACTTACCTGGACCTGTTCTGGAAAGGCTGGCCGGCCGCCGTGATCAACTACGAGAGCCAGCTGACCGGCGTCGATTTCACCACGGCCCGGAGCCAGTTCTCCGGCGTGCTGATGGGCGGCGTCGATGAGACCAACTACCGCACGCTCTCCGAAGCCGAGATCGCGAGCCAGTGGCACGCTGCCGCCGCGGCCGCCGGGAAGAAGTATATCCTGTCGCCCGGCTGCTCAGTCCCCGATCAGAGCACGGACGAGGAACTGGCGCGGCTGGCGCACGTGGTGGGGGCGTAAACAAAAAAAGGTTCCAAGTGACCTACGGATGAGCGGTCTCGCCGGCCGGCATGCATCGGCCCCGAGCACGGACTCAGATCGGCTCGACAGCGTCCGTCTCCCTGCCACGGTTGCCCGTGACCGGTCGTTGCAGTCGCCGTCCGCGACCTGAGCAAGCCTACGGTTCGATGCGGCCTTTCGCTCCCCCCCAGCGGCTGCCCTTTTCCGGACCACCTCTGCGGGATCGTCGTTCCCGGCCTGCACCTTCACCGTACTGCGGAGTGCGCTCCAACCGATCCGCTTCCACGTTCCTCATTCCCGTCGCCGGGACTTCGGCACGCACAAGGGTTTGTTGCCACGCACTCCGTATTCCTAACGGTTCCTCGCCTCTCCGCTCCCCTTCGGGACCTCTCGATCCCGCCGGATCACCGCTCGCTGCGATTCGCCGCTCGAAAGCTTGCCACCGCCGAACGCCCGCTTTCCGATTCTCCCTGCCGCTTCGGATCGCTCCGTCGCCTCAGATCATCGTTGCGGTTCGCTGCGTCCCGCGTGGCTCGCCAGCTCCGTAAACCTCTTGGAACCTCCATCATCGTGCACCCGAACCCCCGGTCGGGTCAATACGAAAGATAGCTTAGGAGTAGGCTTTTCCGCAGCTTTATCAGCCTGTGGACTCAGTGGATTACAGTAGTACGGCTCTGCAATTCGTGTGGATAAACCATTCCGCCCTGGTCCTGATCTCCATTTCGTCTCGTGGGGCAGGCGTCCACGCCTGCATGCGGGTCTCCAGACCCGCCGGTCCTGTAGCTTGCTATGATTCCCCCATGCGAATCTCCGCGCTCTGCTGCCTGTTCCTCGCGGCGTCCATAGCCTCCGCGCAGCCCGTCGAAGGCAAACGCCCGCCCATAATCGACATCCACGTTCACACCTTCGGCGGCTTTCCCGGCGTGGGACCGATGTGCCCGTTCAACCCTCAGTTCCTGGCGTCGGACCCGCGCTCCAAGGAGTCGCAGATCGGATGGGCCCCGCAGGATTGCACCCTCGTGCTCGAGCCCTCGAAGTCGCAGGCCGAGTATATGAAGGCCCTGCTGGCGGAATACGAGCGACTCAACGTCACGGCCGTCGTCATGGGCGATCCCAAATCCGTCCAGCAATGGAAGGACGCCGCGCCCGCGCGCATCATTCCGGGCACTGCCTTCGATAACGGCATCACTCCGGGCAAGTACGTGACGGTGGACGAGCTGAGAGCCGCGTTCACCACAGGCGGCTTCAAGGTGATGGGAGAGGTCGCCCCGCAGTACGAGGGCATCTCGCCCAGCGACCCGTCGCTCGACAAATACTTCGCGCTGGCCGAGGAGCTCGACATCCCGGTTGGAATCCACATGGGCACCGGAGGCTCCGGCCGCGCCAACGTGGCCATGCCGAAATTCCGCGGCTCGATGGGCAATCCGCTTCTGCTCGAGGACCTGCTGGCGCGCCATCCCAAGCTGCGGCTGTGGATCATGCACGCCGGCTACCCCATGATCGACAACCTGCTCACGCTCCTCCAGGCCAACTCGCACGTCTATGTCGACGTGGCCGGCCTCATCTGGAGCTACCCGTTGAAGGAAGTGCACACCTACATCCAGCGCATCGTGGAAGCGGGATTCGAGGATCGCGTGATGTTCGGCACCGACCAGATGATCTGGCCCGGCCTGATGGCCGCCTCCATCAGCGTCATCGAAGGCGCCACGTATCTCACGCCGCAGCAGAAGCGCGACATCCTCTACAACAACGCGGCCCGTTTTCTGCGGCTCGACAAGGTGGAAGCTAAGTAGAGCGTTGGTGCCGTTCTTCTACCAATCCGGGGAGCAGGTCAAACCAGGGGACATCGTGCGTCTCCACACTGAATTGGGGGAAGTCGAATTCGTCGCCGACCCCGTGGATGATCCAAGCAACTGGTTTGTCGAGAAGTTTGGAGGCGGCGTAATGGTTATCGAGCCGAAGGTTTTTGGACGCCTGTTTATCGACGCTCCGGTCAGCGATTACGAGGATCTTGAATTCGTGTCGAGAAGCTCGTAGTGCTCATCTGGTGGCCTCACGTACATCGATGCCCTAAGTAGCGGACGCCGCGGGCTCTTCCTCAGTCCGCTGCAACATGATGGTGAGCGTCTCCCGTCCATCGAGTAGTCTCACCCCTCTTGACGCCGTTCCATATTTCCTATATCATCGAAATATATTTCGATGAAACAGAAACCAGATCCCGAGCTGACCGCGCGCTACGCCGACATGCTGGCCGCCATGGGTAACGACGCGCGGCTGGGCATCATGCGGCTGCTGCTCTCCGCCTATCCGGATGGAATGGTGGTGGGCGACATCCAGGCGGAGATGGGCATCCCCGGCTCCACGCTCTCGCACCACCTGGAGAAGCTCCGCAGTGAGGGACTGGCCGACCAGCGCCGCGAGGGCACCTTCCTGTGGTATTCAGCCAACGCGCGCGCGCTTCAGGACCTGCTCACGTTCCTCTATGCAGAGTGCTGCACCCGGAACAAAGCGGTCAAGCCCGAGTCGATCCTGAAGGCCTGCAAGTGTTCGTGAGAGGAGAACGCACATGGAAATCAAAGACGCGGTCAAAGAGAAGTACGGGGAGCACGCGCTGCGCGTGACCTCGGGCAGCGGCTCTTCCTGTTGCTGCGGTTCCAAGGCGGCGCCCGAGGGCGCGGTGGACCCGATCACCGCCAACCTCTACGACGAGCAACAGAAATCCGGCCTGCCCGCGGAGGCCGTGCTGGCCTCGCTCGGCTGCGGGAATCCCACCGCGCTGGCGCAACTAAGCCCCGGCGAGGTGGTTCTCGATCTGGGCTCTGGAGGCGGGATCGACGTGCTGCTCTCGGCCAAGCGCGTCGGCCCCACGGGAAAAGCCTACGGCCTGGACATGACGGACGAGATGCTGGCGCTGGCTCGCGAGAACCAGAAGCGCTCTGGCCTCGAGAATGTGGAGTTCCTGAAAGGCGAAATCGAGAACATCCCGCTCCCCGAAGCGAGCCTGGACGTGATCATTTCGAACTGCGTTATCAACCTCTCGACCGACAAGGACCGCGTGCTGGCCGAGGCCTTCCGAGTGCTCAAGCCCGGCGGACGGCTGGCCGTATCCGACGTAGTCGTTCGCGGAGAGATGCCGTCTGAGATCCGTCGCAGCGTGGAACTGTGGGCGGGCTGCATGGCGGGCGCGCTCGAGGAAGGCGTCTACCGCGAGAAGCTCGCCCGCGTCGGCTTCGTCGAAATCGATATCGAGCCGACCCGGGTGTATAGCACCGCGGATGCGCGAGACTCCCTCGAGGCCAACGGCTTCGATGCCGGCGCGCTGGCGCCGCTGGTCGACGGCAAGTTCGCCGCCGCCTTCATCCGCGCTCGCAAGCCCTAGCTATGAGCCGAACCGGCGCGCGGCTTTCGTTCCTGGACCGCTATCTCACGCTCTGGATCTT
>DATNLV010000332.1:0-9187 GCA_035602665.1 Bryobacteraceae bacterium
TAGAACACCGTGCCCGTGGGCGCCAGGTCCAGCAGGCGCGTGGAATCGCGCAGGCCGGCGCCGGGAATCGCTTCCAGCTTCTTGCGCAGCACTCCGAATTCCTGAAGCAGCGCGGTGTATTGATCCACGTTGCGGCTCCAGGCGATCTCCTGTTCGATCGGCACCGGCGTGAGCGCGGCGCTAGTCGTGACCTGGTCGCCCGGATGCAACACGCTGACGTTGTCCCCCTGTGCGACCTTCACCTCGCCCTCGACCACCGCCACGCGCGAGCCCTTGACTCCGTGATTCACCGAACACACAGTGCCGACCACCGACACCAGGCAGTCGCCGGCATCCACAAACAGGTGCCGCGAGTGCTGCTTGGCCGCCTGCACCATGACGTTGCCGGCCGTCAGGCGGATCGTGACTCCGCTGCGGCGCTCCGAGAGCGAAAGCTCCGTGCGCTGGCGCATCTCGACCATCGAGCCATCGCGCAGCCGTATCACCGCGCCCGAGCCCATGGCCGTCCGCACGCTCTCGAGCTCGTTGATGGAGGCGCCCGGCGCAAGCGGCGTGTTGCGTCCGCCGTTCACTTCGTAGAGCGTGCCTTCGAGCGCGGCCACCGTGGCCCGCGGTCCCGATGGCACCAGCAGCCGGTCGGACGCCAGGTACGCGCCCAGTCCGGCGGCAGCCACCACGGCGGCCGCGGCCGCCCATTTCCAAACCGGTGCGATGGAGCGCCTCGGGGCTGCGACAAGGGCAATGGGCTGCTTCGCTCCCGCCGACGCCTTGCGGCAGGCCGGGCACTGGTGCACGTGATCCTCTACCAGCATGGCCCGTGCAGCCGACAGCCGTCCCGCGCGCCAGTCCGGGATCAGCGCCTGGAAATCGGCGCAGGTTCTGAGGGCGCCAGGGTCGCTGGCCGCGGCCTGCGCGGCCTCGGCGGCGACGCGAGCCCAAACCCGCTCGGCAGCCTGGCTTACCACGGCCGCCTCGATCGTCTCGTCGCGGATTTCGGAAATCGCGCGGTCCAGGATCTCACCGTTCTCTTCGTTATTCATGACGAGTCTCCCTGTAAGAGTGCATTGCGGCTTGCAGTTCGGTGCGCGTGCGGTGCAGCGTGACCGCGACATTGGCTGCCGTGGTCTCGCACATGCGAGCGATCTCGGGGTTGTCGTACCCTTCGAAATACCGCAGCGCGAACATTTCCGCTGCCCTGGGAGAGAGGCGTGCGATGGCGCGGCGAAGCAGCGTTCCCAACTCCTCGGACGATTGCCGGCGGTCCGGCTCCAGGCGCGGATCGTCCTGCAAAACCGGCGCTACCACTTCAAGCGCCACCTTCTGCGAGTCCCGCCGCCCGCGCACCAGATCGAGCGCGGCGTTGACCGCGGCCCGGTGCAGATAGCTCTCGATATTGCCCACCGATGCGCCGGGCCACCCGTTTCGCGCCAGCCGCAAGAACACCGTTTGCAGCACATCTTCTGCGTCGCTGGCGTTGCCCGTAACACGGTACGCCGCCCGGAACACCCGGCCGTGATGTTCCTGGAAGCCCCGTTCGAGCTCCATCGCCGGATTGGAAAAAGCCGCTGGAGCAGCCATCTTCTCGCCGTCCTCTCTTGTTCCCTCACTCATGGAGACTGGCCTTGGACAGAATTCTTACATGAGGATACGGAAAAAGGTAGGGCGGGGTTCGTGAACCGGCCTTATCTCGGCAGCACAACCACTTGCGTATCGCCCGAGTTCGCCGGCGTGGCGGGCCGGCCCGGCGTCTCGCCGCCCTGCACCACAACTTCACCTCCGCCGGAGTGCGCCAACGGGGTGCCCTTCGACCAGTTCGCCCTCTGCTTCATCTGTTCCCTGGCCGCCTCGATCAGCCTCTCCTCGGGGATCGACACCGACAGCCGGACGGTCCGCTCTTGCGTCGTGACCTCGACAGCCTTGAGCAGGTCCTTGACCTGTTGCGCCCCGGGCTGCATCGTCGCCATCGCCATGCCCATGGAGAGCGCGGCCTGAAGCGCGGCGGCGTCCTTTGGCGTGCGCGCCAGCAGTTCCAAAGACGCCTTGAGGTCCGGCGCCAGCGTCATGCCCAGCGTGACCTCCTCGAGTGAGCGAAGCGCGCCTGTGATGGCATCGGCGCCCTTGGGTATTGCCGCGTCGTGGGGCATGATCGACTGCAGGTCGCGGGCCAGGCACCAGACATGGAACGTCCGGTTCATCTCCTCGGCCCTCTCCAGCCACGGGGAATGCGCGGCGATGCCCGACTTCCACCTCGAAATCGCCGCACGCACGCTGGCCGGATCGCCCGCCACCAACATCGTCCGCCCAAGGAACGCGATCGCCATCGGATCTGCCTTGCCCTGCTTGGTCACCATCACCGCAACTCCTTCGTACACGCTCCGTTCGGTGGGCATAAGCGCCAGCAGCGCCGGCGGCTGATCCGGGTCGAACACCCCGCGCAGGATCACCAGCCCCTGGCCGCTCTTGCCGCCCGGCCCCGGACGCACGCTGATAACCGCCTCCTGCAACTGGCTCGGATCGAAGCCCAGCATGCCCTTCATCGACTTCGCTTGCTGCTCGTACTGCGCGCGGTATTCCGGCGTGAGCAGATCCTTGTAGTGGCTCCGGGCGTACGCCAGCCGGATGCTGTCCACGTTGATCCCGATCATAATCGGCGCGTCGGGTGCGGCCAGCTGGAGCGGCGTGAGGTCGCCCGCCATCGCACTACTGCCCGCCGCGAGCACCACACCAAGAAGGAGGAGCTTTGAGGACATGGTGCCAGCATACACCACGGCGGGCCGCGCGGAATGGCAGAATAGTGACGATGACGACCGCTGAGACACTCGCCGCCGTCCGCAAGATCGCCGCCCTCGTCGTGGGCGATATCTGCCTCGATCGCTGGTGCACCTACGATCTCTCGCTTTCCGAGCCTTCGCGCGAGACCGCTATCCCGACCGTGGGCGTCATGGGAAGCTACGTCAGCCCCGGCGCCGGGGGCACGGTGGCCAACAACCTGGCCTCGCTCAACGCCTACAGCGTCGCCGTCCTGGGCGTCCTCGGAGATGACGGCAACGGATTCGAGCTCGAGCGGGCGCTCCAGCAGCGCGGCGTTCAATTGCATCTGATGATCAAGGATCCGCAGCTGCCGACCTTCACCTACAACAAGCTGTTCAACTCGGAGACCGGAATCGAAGACCGCGCGCGCGTCGATTTCATTCCCTTCCGGCCGCTGCCGCCGGCGGTCGAGCGCAAGGTGATGCAGCGCCTGGAATCGGCCATCGGCGGCTTCGACGTCGTGATCGTGGCCGACCATGCCAAGACCGAGCACGGCGGCGTCATCACTCCCGGCGTGCGCTCGCTGCTGCGGACCCTGGCCCACCGCTTCCCCGACAAGGTCATCTGGGTGCACTCCCGCCGCCGCTCGGAGCACTTCCGCGGCGTCATCGTGAAACCCAACCGCCAGGAGGCCGACGAGGCTTGCATGCGGCTGTTCCACGCCGTGGACTACGAACGCCTGCGCAGCCATCTGGAAACCAAGCTGATGATCGTCACCCGCGGCAGCGAGGGCGCGCTGGTGGTGGAGCCGGGCCGCGAGACCCCGGTGGCGACGGTCGCGGTAGCCAAGCCCGTCTATCCTTGCGGCGCTGCCGACAGTTTCTCGGCGGGCGCCGCGCTCGCACTGGCCGCAAAGGGCTCGCCCATCGAAGCGGCGCGCTTCGGAAACCTGGTGTCGAGCGTGACGATGATGAAGGAAGGCACGGGCACGGCCTCCCCCGAAGAGGTTCTGGCCGCGGAAGCGGCGCTACCGTACGACTTTTCCCGAACAGAGCGTCGCGAGCGTCCATGAAGCCGTCGGCTCGCTGGACCTGGACCGCGTCCAAAGGATCCTTTGTGAAACACCTTACGGCGTCAGAACCGCAAGTTCGGGGAACACCTCAAAATCATCGGCGTTGAAAGTGTAGATCCTCTGGACTCCGTTGGCCTGCATGGTCGCCACGATTTGCAGGTCGAACACATCCCCACCGGTGACTGGGCGACGATGGAGAAGCTCGAGCAACGCCTCCACGGTGCCGGCGGGCATGGGTAGAACGCGAAGAAAGGTGAGCAGAGTGGAGATCGCGCGTACAGCGTCTTCAGGGGAGCGCGGCTTGGAAACGCGCCGCGCATTGGTCACGATGGAATAGAACTCGCAGAGTATCTGCGATGTCACATAGAGCGTTGTGGCTGAGGTGCGCGCCGCGTCCAAGAGCGCGCGCGATGCCGCATGTTGTGGAGCGTCTGCGTGCAGCGCATAGACCAGAACATTCGCGTCGACGATCCCGGGCTCAACGGACATCGTCGTAGATGTCTCGCCGGTGGAGAGGGCCCACCTCCCCGAGATGCCAGATTGGCAATTCGGGGGCCCCACCGGCAACCTGGGCTGTCCCTCCGCGCTCGCTCATGAGCCGTTCCAGCAGGGCGTCCACGGAAATGCCTTGCCGCCGCGCTTCGTCCATGACGCGGGCTGCGGTTTCACGCGAGACTTCAATGCTCATGGAACTTGCTCCTCGTTCCATTTTACCGTAACGGCTGATTATCCGACGCTGCAGGAGCCGTGTCACGCCTACAGAGGCTGCTGAAAAAGTCCAGGAACACAATCGGAGCCGCCGATGAACGCCGATAACTCATTTCTTTCCTATCTGCGTTTATCGGCGCTCATCGGCGGCCAGTAATGTTCTGGGGTTCGCAGCCTTATTTCAGCACCCTCTACAAACGGATGACCACTTTGCCCGCGCCGTCCTCGTAGCGCTCCAGCATGTCGAACGCGGATTCGATCCGCTCGAGCGGCAGGCTGTGCGTCACCAGCGGAGCGAACAGGGCCCGGCGCTCGTGCAGCAGTTCGAGGGCCGCCTCCGAGTCGTGGTTGGACCGGCGCACGTTGAGCATCGCCAGCTCCTTGCGGCGCATGGTGTGGAAATCCAGCGCCACGCGAGATGCCGAGGGAATCCCGGTCATCACCACCCGTCCCGCGTTGCGCGTCACGCGAATGCATTGGTCCAGAGACTCGCCGCGGGCCGCGCAATCGAAGGCCGCATCCACGCCTCGTCTCCCGGTCTCGCGCAGCAACTCCTGAACCGGATCCGCCGCGGCCGGATCAATGGCTGCATCGGCGCCCATTTTCAAAGCCAGCTCGCGCCGTGCGGCCACGGGTTCCACTGACCAGATCCGCCCGGCGCCCGAGAGCCGCAGCATCGCAATGGTCAGCAGGCCGATCGGCCCTGCGCCGAAAACCACCACTGTCTCGCCCAGCCTCACCGCGCCAATCTTGAGCGAGTGCAGCGCAACGGCCAGCGGCTCGAACAGCGTCCCTTCCTCCACGCTCATACCGGCGGGAAGCGGCAGCAGGTTCGCGGCCGGCAGGTTCACGCATTCCCGGAAGAACCCGGGATCCTGCGGCATGCTCATAAAACGTATGTGCGAGCAAACGTTGTGGTGGCCCGTCAGGCAGAATTCGCAGTGATAGCAGTAGATGGCGGGCTCGAGCGCGGCGCGGTCGCCGGCGGACCATCCGGAGACGCCCGGACCCATCTTGATCACCGTCCCCGCCGGCTCGTGGCCCAGCACCATGGGATAGGTGCACGGCAGATCGCCGATTGCGCCGCTGCTGAAGTAGTGGAGATCCGAGCCGCAGATGCCCACCCCATCGACCTTCACCTGGATCTCTCCCGGACCGGGCTCAGCGAGGGTTCCTTCGATCAGGCGGAAGTGGTGGGGCTGATAGAGCTCGGCAACACGCATGGCCGGGTTTGGGGAATTATTTCTTGAAGAGCTGGTCGAACGCGGCGCGGGCGTCGCTCGAGGCACGCGGCGCGGTCGGCGCGGGCGCTACCGAAGGGCCTTGAGACGTCGTGTCGCGGGCCACCGTCACGCGCGGCGAAAACAGCTCGCACGGGTTCGCCTGATCCTTCGACGCTATCCGCACCGGGACCGGCTTCAGACACTGGAACCGGGTTGAGGGTTCGAAATGCGCGCACTGCTTGCAGCAGTGGAGCGGCACCCCGCACTTAGGACAGTTGCCCTTGAAATCCGTCCCGTTGGCCAGAGCCGTGGCGCAGTTGTAGCACCTCGATGCGGTGACCGTCTGCACCAGGCGCGGCAGCCTGGGTCCGGTGATGTCAAGCGGTGGACGAGGGCCTTTCGGCCTCTCTTCGGGTCTTCGGGCGCCATTGTCGCGATCGAAGTCCATGTAGCCCCGTGATCTATACTTGCGATCGTCTTCCATAAATAGGATTTACGATCTCCTTTGGGGGTTCTTCATCTAGCGGACGTACCACTCCATCCGTCCCGCCACAAAGCGATCTGGGCTTGCCAGCCGTGGGAAGCAGATACAAACTTTCTTACAGCCTAGGACAGATGGGATTATGCGGGCGACCGGGGCGCTGGAGAGCGACAGGTTCCTAAACCCGCCTCAAGCTACACTCTACCACAGCTAGTCAAGGAATTCCAGACGCCTGGAAGGTCCGGGTCCGCCAGCATAACCGCCCGGCTCCCCCGCAAACCCTAGTCCAGGGACGAGGACGGATGGCCGAAATGGTACAAAAAAGAATGCGTCGCGTTCGCGTGATCCGCGTTTCCCTACTCACACTCTCGCTGTTGGCCGCCGTTGCCATTCGCGCCCAGACCCCCTCCGACGGCGCTCGCATCTACCGCCAGCGCTACGCCGCACGCATGACGCCGCTGCTGTGCGAGGCCGTGAAATTCCGAACCGAGCCCGGCAACACCGAGGCCGTCATCGAGCAGGGGCGCTGGCTTGAGCAGAAGGCCCGCCAGCTCAGCCTGGTCTATCGCGCTGCCGGACCGGTCACCGAAATCGAACTCCCCGGGCCCGAGGGCGCGCCGGTCCTCGGCCTGGTGGTCCACGGAGATGTCCAGCCCGCGGGCGAATCCGAGTGGACCGTCCCACCGTTCGCCTGCACCGTGCGCGAGGGCAATCTCTATGGACGCGGAGTGGCCGACGACAAAGGCCCGCTCGTCCAGGCCCTGCTCGCCATGGCCGCGCTCCGCGACAGCGGCCGCCCCCGCACCCAGACGATTCGCCTGATGGTGGGCAGCGACGAAGAGAGCAACAACCTGGACATCGCGACCTACCTGAAGTCGCACACGCCGCCGCCGTTGACGCTGGTGCTCGATAGCGAGTTCCCCGTGGTCGTTGGAGAGAAGGCCTGGGACGGGCTCGAGCTGACCGCGCCGGATCCCTTCAAAATCCGCGGCCGCACCGGAGCGCATTGGGCCATCACCGCACTCGACTCCGGAATCGCCGCCAGCATTGTGCCTCCACGCGCCACCGCCCGCCTGCACTGGCTGGGCCCTGAGCCCTCGGGCCACGATCCCGCTCGGGCGCTTTGCCCGAGCCTTATCCCTAAAGGATACGGTTGCGAGGCGAAGTGGGTGGACCACTCCGACGTGATCCTGACCACCACCGGCCGCGCCGCCCACTCCGGCGTGAACATCGAAGGCGGCCGCAACGCGCTGGTGCTGATGGCCAACGTCCTCGGCTTGAAGCTGGCTCCCTGCGGGGCGCGCGATCTGCTCGAGTTTGCCGCTCTCGCCGGCCGCGACCTGCACGGCTCCGGGCTCGGCCTCACCCAAATCGATCCTCTTTGGGGCCGCTACAACGTCAACGTCGCGACGGTGAAGACCGGCGATGGCGGTGCGCTCGTTCTCACCACCAACCTGCGGCGCATTCCTCCCAAGACGCACCAGGACATCCAGGCGTACCTGGAACACTTCATCGCCGAGTTCAACCGTTCGCACGGCTGCGCGCTGCAGTTTGGAGGCTATTTCAAGGACGAGCCGCTGGTCTTCGACCCCAACGCGAAGGTGGTGAAGAGACTGCTGGCCGACTACGCGCGCGCGACCGGCAAGATCGCGCCGCCCGCCATCTCCGGCGGCGGGACGTATGCCAAGCGGCTCCCCAACGCCATCGCTTTCGGAATGTGGTTCCCCGGCAAGCCCTACCCGGGGCACGATGTGGACGAGCGCGTCCCCGTCGCCGACCTCGACCGCGGCACAGTCGTCCTGATCGAGACCCTCGCCGATCTGGCTTGCTCTCCGCCGCTACTGGACCCGCTCAAACCCTGAGCCCTGCCCAATTCCGCTTTTGTGGGGCAGGTTGTCAAACCTGCGGCGGGTTGGCAACCCGCCCGAGCCTCACCTTGCTGTGGGGCAGGACTCCAGTCCTGCAGCGGGTCTCCAGACCCGCCTCCGGAAGCCGGACGTGGACGTCCGGCGCAGCTCTGGAGAGCCGCCCCACTATCCCTTGGCGCCCCCGAATCGCCGCGTGTCGATCGCCGCCACATCCGGCAGCACGCGCCCGTCCGCAACCGGCTCGCCCACCTCCATCCGAACGGGCACCACTCCCGCCCACACCGGCAGCGAGTAGTCCTCCTCGTCATCGATCGGCGGGCCCGTGCGCGCCTTCGCCGAAGCCTCGTCCAGCGTCAGCGCCAGCACCTTCGTCGCGTTCAGCTCGTGGTCGTTCGGCTGCCGGACTTCCACCCAACGCCCCGGCACCACGTGATTGGTGAACGCGCGCAGCGCCTCCAGCTTCTCTTCGCGATCGGTCACCAGCCGCGCCCGCCCGAACACCACCACGGAGCGGTAGTTCATCGAATGATGGAACGCCGAGCGAGCCAGCACGAATCCGTCCAGCAGCGTCACGGTCACGCACACTTCCGCGCCGCCTTCCATCGCCCGCAACATCCGGCTGGCCGGAGATCCGTGAATGTACAGCCGGTCCCCGGCGCGCGCGTACCCGACCGGGATCACGCAGGGCTGCCCGCCGTCGACGAATCCCACGTGGCAGACATAACCCGCGTCGAGGATCGAGTAGACCTCGGCCTTGTCGTAGACCGCGCGCTTGGGCAGACGGCGCACCTGGGTTCGCCCGGTGGGCGTGTAAGCGTCCATACCGTCTACTGTAACCCGGCCAGCCGCCTAGCCGATGGAATCCATGAGCGTGCGCTCCGCGCGGTCCGGATCCAGCACCGGGGGGCGGGCTTCAGCCCGCGCGGAACTTCAGTTCCGCCGCCCGTGGAGCGGGGCTGAAGCCCATAAGCGCTAACTTAAGGATTGCTTTTTGGCGCAGTTTGGCTTATTCTGCGGACATGCAGAATGCAGCCGACGAAAATTGGCAGGTGCTGTTGTCTCTCTTCCCTGCGGATTGGGCTGA
>DATNLV010000342.1:0-3112 GCA_035602665.1 Bryobacteraceae bacterium
GACGCCGCGCGCGAAGCCGCTGGCCATGACGGCGTGAAGTGTGGGGTAGTGGAGGAGCAAAGGGTTATCGGACCACTCCGGACGCCAGGGCAGAATCATGAGCATGACCCCGAGGGTGGCACACAAAAAGACGAAAAGAAGCACTCCGATGCGGCGGAGCCATAGCCGTGCGATCGAAGGACGCGCGATTGAAGGCGAAGTTCTGGAAACGGAACCTGACGGCAGCGGCGAATTGAACTGCACGGAGGTTTTCGGCGGGGATTCGAGTTCCCCGATACGGGTGGGTTCGCCGGCAAAGGGTAGCTTAGGATCGGAAATCATTGGACATCAGACATTAGATGTTGGACGTTGGACATTGGACGTGTTGTCGTCTGCAAGGCCGTCAGTAGGGCCGTGGATATGATCATGGGGTGGACCCGGGATCGAGTCGCACCATCAGTCGCACCATCGAGTCGCACCCCGGTGCATATTTCGAACCCACTTGGTGCATTCTACAGCCAATTCATAGTTGTGTGAGCGCAGCGGTTGCGATCGCCAACAGTTTGCCGAGCTTCTCCACTACGCCAACGGGCTGGGCAGGTGAGGGCACCTGCCCCTACGTTGGATCGACGACGGATCTAGGACTTTAGCTGCTGAATGCGCTCGGCCACATCGCGATAATCGATATTTGCGCTGTACACATCGGTGAAATGGCGCAGGGCCGCAGGCCTGTCCTGGGCGCTTTCGCAGGCGGAGCCGAGTTCGTAGTTGATGGCCAGGCGGCCTTCTTCATTAAGGCCGGGGATATGCAGGGCTCTTTCATACCAGTGGATGGCGGCTTCGGGAACTCCCTTATCGAGGAAGCACTGGGCGAGCCAGGTGTAGGTCTGGACGGGCTGGGTAAATGCTTTGCCGCGATCGATCTCATTGCAGACCTTCTGGAATTCAGCGATGGCTTCGTCGAGCAAGCCCATTTCGCGGAAGGCGACGCCCAGGCTGTAATGGGTGTCTGGATCGTCATCGCCAGCCACCAACTCTTCTTCCAGTTCCTGTTTCAACTCGCCGAACATTTCCGAAAGATCGACGCCGGCGGAGGGATGCATCGCCTGGGCCGCGGAACCGAGGGGGCGCAGGGGAGCAGGGGCATAACTCATGACCGGGAAAGTCCCGGCGGGACCGGCGGTTGCAGGAAACGCCAAGGCAGGGGCGGCGGACGCAGTGCCTTCACTCGGGGTGGTTGAGATGGAGGACAGGGACGCGGCGGCGGCCGAGGCATGAATTTCGTGCATTGCCGCAGCGGGTTGCGCCGCTGGCTGGAGTGCGGCGGGGTCTGGTTGAAGCTCGGGCGTTCCGGCTGACGCGGCGGGTTCGGGCACGGGCGTGGTGGGCCAGTCTGGCGCCGATCGCGCTCCCGATGAAGGGGTTGGCGCGGAAGGAGCCAGCGGGAAAGAATCGCCGAGAGCAGCTTCGAGCTCCGCGACAAACGTAGGCAGATCACCCGCCTCCTCAGCATGCATGGCTTCGGCGGGGGCGAGTTCGGACCATTCCGGTTGCGGATCGGGCGACGATGGCAGCGACGCCTGGTTGTCAAGATGGAGGTTGAGTTCGTCGATCTCGACGCGGGGCTCTTGATGGTAGCCGGCCATCAAGCCGGGCGCGTCGACCTCGGGTTCGGGATGCGCCTCCATGGCAATATCGAATTCGGGCAGCTCGTCGGCGTTGATCTCGGCGATTTGCGGTTCGGGTTCGTCCGGCGGCAGGCTGGCGGATGCGAAGGCGGCGCGCAAGGGGTCAAGGATGCGGGCATCGCTGGTCAAGGTCAGGAGCTTCTCCATTCCGACATGGGCCTGCTCGGTCATGAAGTGCTCGAGATAGAAGCGGATTTCTTCGACGCGCTCGGCGATCTCGGGATTTTGCGAGGCAGCGTCTGGGGCTTCGCGGCGGCTGGAAGTGGACAACTCCGCTCCCGGAATGGGCTCGTGGGCTGGCCCATCGGTTTGCATATCGACGGAAAGCGAATCCTCCCAATCGGGGGCCAGTTCAAAAGAGAGTTCCGAACGACGCTCGCCAGCATCCGCGGGCGGGTGCGCCGCCATTTCCTGAATCGCGAAATCCGGATATACGACCGCACCCTGGTGATCGGGAACCGCCGGCGGAGCTATGGGCCAGGGTTCAGCATTGATCCCGGGACCGGCTGGGGCAGCGGATGCTGAAGCGGCTGCCGACGAGACAGCCGGCGCCGCGGCAGGGAGGGAGGAAGCGGACGGCAGAGGTGCGATTTCGGCGCTTTTCTCGTAGCGTCCCGCCAACTCTCCGTAGCGCGTGGCTTCATCGGGATAGCCCGCATCGCGATACACGGATTCGAGCGTGCGGCAACAGATGGCCGCGTCGGTGAAGCGATGGAAGCGGGTATGGAGAGCGGCCAGGCGTTGGTTCAAGCGGGCATCGCTGGGCGCCTGCGGCAGAGCACCGAGCAGAGGCACAACCGCCTTGTCCGGCAAGTTGTAGGAAAGGAACAGGTCGGCATCGGTGACGGCGGAGCGGACGGCGATGGCGACTGCATCCGGGTAGGCCTGATCGATGACGGGCGCGGTCGCTTCCAATTCCTCGATAATGACCGCGCCTTCCTCGGCGGTGATGCCGGGAGTGGGCGACGAACCCGCCAGGCGGCCCAACACCTGCTGATGGTTCTGCCGGTGCACAGGGTTCTGGGGCTCGGTGGTGGCCAGCATCTGGTAGAGGTCGCGAGCGCGGGTAAGATTTCCGTCCTCGACCGAAGCATGAGCCAGAAGCTCGGTGACTTCGTTGACGTGCGTGCTCTCGCCGGCTTTGTTGAGCAGCAGCAGGAGAGCGTTGAGCGCGCCCGAATCGTCGCGCACGCGCGTAATCATGGTATGGAGAGTGCTCAGCAGCTTGGTCGAATCGGTGGCCAGCAGGCGATCGGCGTGGCGGGTGTAAATGTCGAGCGCCTCCTGATACTGCCCGAGGCGGGCGCAACCCTCCGCCAGCAGAAACAGACCCTCGGGATCATTGTGCACGGTGAGCAGCTTTTCGGCGATAGGGGTGGCCTTGGCCAGGTTCCCGACCAGCAAGTAGGCTTTGAGCAAATCGCGCAGACCATCAGGATGAGAAT
>DATNLV010000347.1:0-2046 GCA_035602665.1 Bryobacteraceae bacterium
CCAGCCATAAGTTGTGGGGCAGGCGTCCACGCCTGCAGCGGGTCTCCAGACCCGCCCTCCTCAATGCGCGAACTTTCCCCCCGCCGCCTCATGACACGCCTTGCACAGCGCCTCGCGCGCCTCCTTCAGGTGCGGCCGATAGTTGCTCGCGTGCGGAGTGTGACACGCCGTGCAATCAAACGCAGCGTGGGGCGACTTGCTGTCCGCCACCTCGTTCCCCACCTTCACGTGACAAGTCAGGCACAGCGTCCGCACCTTGCCGCCGTTCAGCCGGATCTCGCCCCCCACCGGCGCCGGGTGGCACTCGTCGCAGTGCCGGCCAGCGAACGGCCCGTGCTGGCTCTCATAAATCAGCTTGGCGCGCCGCGAAGCATGCGGATCGTGGCACTGGGTGCACACCGCCGCCTGGAACGGCTGCCCTTGATGCGCCGTAACCAGCTTCACCGCGCCCGCCTCATGGCATCCCAGGCACAGCGCCGGCTGGCTGCCCTTCAGATAAGGAGGAGCCCCGTGCGCCCCCGCGGCCCGGTGTTCGATGTGGCAGTCGAGGCACGCGCCCGGGTGCACCACAGGCTTCTTCAACTCCGCCGCGATCGCCGGATGGCACTCCACGCACTCCGTCTGCGCGAAAGCGGCAACCGGCAGCAGAACAATCGGAATCCAGCACCGCAGAGTCAGCAAGAGCGTATTATAACCCTCGCCCCGACAGGCCCGATGCCACATCTGAATCCTATCGGCGTTCATCTGCGTTCATCGGCGGCCATCAATCTTCAGCTCCCGCCCACCAACCGATAGATCTGCGCCCCGTACTTCTCGATGGTGTGCATGCCGATGCCGGGGATCGCCAGCAGTTCCCCCGCGGTCTGCGGCCGCGCCTTGGCGATAGCCCGCATGGTGGCATCGCTGAAGATCCGGAACGCCGGGACCCCGCGCCGCTTCGCCTCGCCCAGCCGCCACGCCCGCAGGGCATCCTCGACCGCGGAAGACGCTTGCGTCTCCCGTCGCACCGCTCCTTCCGCGGTGCGACCGCCAGGGAGCGGTTGCCGTTTGTCAGCCGCCTTCTTCTTCCGCCTCCCCTTCCGCGCAGCCGCAACCTGAACCGCCGCCTTGATCACAAACTCGATCTCCCCGTCCACGCCGGCCCCCGCCCTCCCCAGGCTGGCCTTGCGATACGGAATCTGCTTCCCGTCTTTCTCGAAAGTCTCCTCCGCCAGCCGCAGGATCCCCGCGCGCGCCAGCGCCCCCAGCACTTCCTCGAATGCGTCGCGGCTCAGCCCGCCGGCCGGACACAGCTCCTGGTGCAGCTTGCCAGTGGACTTCGCGCCCCCTGCCCGCAGCGCCGCCACCACCCGCTCCGCCGCAGCCATTTCCTCGCCGGTCGGCTTCCGGAATCGCTGCGCGACGCACGTCTCCGGCGAACAGAAATCGCAGATCCCGCACGGACTGCCCGCATCCGCCAGATCGCCGAAGTGCCGCACCAGCGAAGACATCCGGCAATGGTTGCTCTCCGCGTACCGTATCACCAGATCGATCTGCGCGCGCTTCTGCTCCAGCACGGCGACATAGGATGGACGCCAGCCGCTCTCGCCCCGCGTGACGTTCTCCGCGTAGTCCACCACGGCGCCGCCGTGAATCCACAGCTTCTCGAGCGCTTTGTCGAAGACTTCCGCGTCCATACGCACTTGTCTCGCGAGCGCCTCCTTCGCGATCGGCTCCGCACCAAGGCGCGCGAAGATGCGGTCCAGTTCCGCCGGGTCGGGATAGTCCCGCTCGTAGAAGAAATCGTGCGTGTAGCGGTCGGCGTACGAGTGCATCAGGATGGCCCGGCTCGGCCCGCCATCGCGTCCCGCGCGCCCGATCTCCTGGTAGTAGGCCTCCACGCTCCCCGGCAGCGCCGTGTGGATCACCGTGCGTATATCGGCCTTATCGATCCCCATTCCGAAGGCGATCGTCGCCACCACCACTTCGATTTCGCCTTTCTGGAACGCATCCTGAACGCGCGCCCGCCGCTCGGCGTCGAGTCCGGCGTGGTACGCTTCCGCGGGA
>DATNLV010000350.1:0-2259 GCA_035602665.1 Bryobacteraceae bacterium
GACGCCTGCCCCACGAAGACCAGGAGTCGGGATTCGTAGGGTTCGAGATCGAGCGCGACGGCGATGGCTCCGTCCGCTTGAACTTGAAACGGCGCGGGGGTGGTGGCGCCGGTGAAAGCATCCCACCATTCGGGCTCGAGACCTCGCACGCGGAATGTTGCCTGCGTGTGGGCGGCGGTGTTGCCGGTGTTGGCGAGGAAATAGATCTCGGCAGCGCCGGTGGTACGGTGGACGAAGCCGATTGCGGGAGCCGGGGGCGAGAGCGCGGCATCCGCTTTCTTGACCTTGAGGAGTGACGCCGCGAGCGCGGCGTGGCCGGTGGCGATCAGGCTGCCTCCGGCGTGAACGAACGCGTCCAGCGCCTGATGGGTCTTGGGCGGCATGCGCTCGACGTCGGGGAGCACGATCACGGGATAGCGGCCGACGATGGAATCCTGAACGATGTTGTCGTCCACGAAATCGAAATTGAAGCCGGCATGGAGGATCTGGGGAATCACGCCGGTGCGGTTGATCATCTCCTGCAAAGTCTCGCTGAGGGCGACGCGGCCTGGCGCGAACGACGCGCGGGCGTCGGCCGACGGCAGGTACAACGCCACGTCGGTGACCTGGCGGCCCTGGCGCAGGAGGTAGCTGACGCGCTGAAGATAGGCGGTGAGATCGGGCATCACGATCCACCACGGGTTGTGCTCGTTCAGCGCACCGGCGGCGTAAAAGCGCCAGCCGGGTTCGCCGGCGCCGTCGGGAGAATACGGCCATCCGTGTCCAACGATCTGATTCACTCCCTGGAGAAACATCTGGTCGGCCTCGGCCTTCATGTCGAGAGGCGTGGCGCGGAAGGCGGGCGAGTGCAGCCAGGTCCAGGTCTCCGCGGAAACCACCGGCCGGCCGAACAGGTGCGCGGCCGAGGTGGCCCAGCGCGTGGCGGTGAATCGGTTCCAGAAAGAGCCCTCGCCTTCGGGCAGGTCCACGAGCCGGTTACTCGATAGGGCAACGGGCGGGGTGCCGTAGGCCTGGGCGCGGAGACGAGTGCCGTGCCGGGTGGCCCACTGGTTGAGCGGGGCGAGAAAACGCTCTTCGGCCAGCTCGGTCAGCGTGAGGCCCCAGTCGTCGCGGATGGCGGCGTTGTCGGGTCCCGCGTCTCCGACCAGGGCAGGCAGGTGCGGCTTTAGGTCGTAACCGCGCCGCTTCTGGAATTCTTCGAGGAGGTCGGTGGTCCAGTCGGAACCGTACACTTCCAGGCTGTCGCAGAAGATCGCGTAGGGCGGGTTCGGGCCGAAGGCATTGAGCAGCGGCTCTCCCACGGCTTGGAGGTAATGGTCGAGAGCGGCGCGATCGTAGTGATCGAGCACGTAGCCTTCGGCGCCGGCGGCGGCTCGCTTGACCAACATGCCGGTGCGGCTGGAGAAGAAGAACAGCGCCGCGCGGGGCTCGGAGGATGGGGGCACGGTGCCGTCCATCGCGAGCTCGCGAGTGGATCCGTTGTCCTCGAGGAAGGCGGCAATCCGTTTCTCACCTTCTTTTTCGGGCGGCGGCTTGACCTCGCGCGCGCCCGGGGGGATGGGAACCCGCTCGTAGCGCAGCCGGCCAGCGGCAAGCGTGACGGGGATTTGCGGGCCGCCGTACGGCCAGCCGCTGCCGAGCGTCAGGTCGACTCTCAAACCCAACTCACGGGCTTTGACGGACGTGAATTGCAGCGCGTCCAGAAACTCCGGCGACAGGAAGGGCAGGTTGTGGTCGAGTTCGAGCGGGTAAACCGGCTGGATCTCGACGCCGCCGATGCCGGCTTCCTTCATCGCGCGCATCTCGCGCTCGAGTTCGGGCCTGGTGACCGCCGGACCGAACCACCACCAGCGCATCATGATCCGCGCGTCGTCGGGAGGGCGCTGGAAGTGTTGTTTGAGGGAGTCGAACTGGGCCGCCGCGATGGACGCGGCGATCAGCGCCAAGCAAGCTGTCCTGACTACCGTCATGCGGGCTCCGGCAGTTAGCATAATGAACCGTCAGAGAGGCGTCAAACCGGCTTCGTAGAACGGACCGTTTAGAGAAACGGAACGGTCGGGTCTCAACGCCTTTCGATCTTGATCTCGACGGGGGCGCTGAGACGGGCGGCCTCGTCGGCCAGGTAGCGGTCCCAGTCTTCGACCGTACGGAAGTCGGGGCCCAGGGTCCAGCCGAACCCGGCATAGGAAACGCAGGCCGCGCCGGGGGCGATGTTGGCGAGCGCCAGGTAGTTGCGGTCGTCATCCGCGGTATCCTTCA
>DATNLV010000402.1:0-3730 GCA_035602665.1 Bryobacteraceae bacterium
CAATAGGCGCGCCGGGCGCCCCTTCCGCCTTCGCTCTATATAGGGGTTGGAAAAAACCTGTCCTTTCCCTTCTGAAGTGAAGGGACAGGAAATCGAGGAAACCACCCTCCCATCCTCCCAACCTCCCAGATATAGGAAAAGACAGGGGCTATCTTGGCAGGGAACAAACCAACCATCCCAGAGAACAGAATCAGACAGGAAGGTAATTTTGGACTCCAGTTGGACTCCAGTGATTGGGGTGGTTTCTTGTAAGTCTATGAAAGGGGTGGTACGCCCGGGGTGATTCGAACACCCGACCTCTTGCTCCGGAGGCAAGCGCTCTATCCAGCTGAGCTACGGGCGCGTACTTTTCGATTGTAGCCGCTTCCCGGACGGATTGCTTGCCCGTTCCGCGACCCCGGCCGGTCGGCCCTGCGTGATGTCATCCATTTCCAGTTCGACCAGATGCTGGCCGCGGGGGAGTATCACCACGAAGGGCGGACCGTCCGGGCTCGCGAACTCGATGGCCGCCTGCGCGCCGTCAATCTGCTGCCGCAGCGGCTTGCGATCGAGCGCGGCTACGGCTCGCGAGACCGCCACATAGCCGAACTCGAGGCCGTGCACCGTCGCCGACGCGCTTTCGATATCGCCGTTGAAATCGAGGATGCGCGCGGCGGGCGCCGCCTTCCCGGCTTCGACCGTGTGCGTGCCCGCCGGCAGCCACACCATCTCACCGTCGCTGGCCGGCCAGGCGCGCCCGTCCACGCTGGCAGGGCCTTTCCACACCACGCCCACGCCCTGCGCGGATTCCACCGTGAGCCGCCCCTCGGTCTGCTCGAGGCGCGCGTTGGCGCCCGCGGCGGCAAGCAGCGGAAGATCGGGCGCCAGGATGGAGTTCTCGAAGTACAGCATCACGCGCGGGAACGCCCGCGAGGCGGACGCCACCAGTTCGAACAGCTCCGTGCCGGTCTGCTGCTTGGTGGGATAAACGTCCTGGTAGCGGTCCACCACGTTGATGTCCACGGCCAGCTTGTCCGTGCGCTTGGTCAGAACCTGATAGCGTTTCGCGATCTCGGTGTAGCGCTGCGGCCCCAGGTTCCAGACCGTGGCGGGATCCTCGATCGCAAACGTGAAATCGTGCTGATCGAGAAGCGGCAGCAGGCGCGCGGCATCCGCGCCCAGCGCGTCGCGCATCCCGGTGTCGAACCGGTCGTCGATGTGCGTCAGGACTAGGTCGAGATCCGGCTTGCCGCCGCGAATCGAATCCATCTCCGCGATCCATTCCCGCTGCAGGCGCTCGGCCAGGCCGGCGCGGTAGTCCAGGAAGGCGCGCAGGCGGGCGGCATCGGTGGGCTTGCCGGCGGCGAAGAGCTCGATAGGATCGAAGCCCTTCAAGGCGCGGAATTCGCGGCGCACGTCGTCGTTCATGGGCGTGAGGCGCGAGGGATTGGCGGCCCCTTCGAGCGACTCGAAATACAGCTCGGCCAGGTTGACGCCGTCCCAATCGAAGCGGCCGACGAGCTCGCGGACCCCGGCGGCGGCGGCGTGGAAGCAGTCGCGGTTGGTCAGGTTCATCAGCTTGCGCCAGTCGAGCGCGGCGTCCTGGAGGACCGCGGTCTTCTCGCGCCACTCGGGATGATCCTGCCAGAACCGCTCGCTGACGTGCGGCAGCTCGAGCCACGCGTAGACCAGAATGGCGTTGCGGTGGCAGGCGCGGATCAGGCCGCGCAGGTACGCGTCGCGCTCGGCGTCGGGCTCGAAGTTGTGCCAGGCGGCCACCTGCAGCGCGGCGATGCCGGAACGGCGCCAGCGCCGGGCAAGGTAGTCGACATCGGCGCGGCTGCGGTAGGAAGAATCGAAGAAGGCCCACAGGCGGCGCGACGCCAGCGGCGGATCGAGACCGAGGTCGCGCAGAGCGTGCGGCAGATAGGGCAGGCGCTCGTACCCGTTCGGGCCGGGCGGCGCGGCGACCCAGAGGATGGTCCCAGTGCCGCGCCTCATCCCGGCCACGAGCGGCGCTTTCTGCCAGCGCTCGCGCGCAAACACGCGGGCATCGGCGGGTACTTCGAATACGGGAAGATCCAGAGCCTCCTTCCACACGATGCGCAACTCGGGCCGCCGCAAATCCTCGACGCTCTGCACGGCAACGCGGCGCTCGCCGGCGTGGAAACCGAACGACTCGGCCACCTCCGACGGCCCCTCGAGGATCAGAAACGCGCCTCCGTCCAGGCGCGCCTGGTAATCCGCGGCCTCGCCCTTGGCGCCCTGGCACAACACCACGATGCCGGCCTGGCCGGGCTCCGCCGCCGGCTGAAATCCCATCGCGGAGAGAATCTGGGGCCAACCGCCGGGATCCGCGCCGACCACGGAGAACGAACCTCGCGGCGCCGCGAACGACGAGAGACTCGCGAGCAGGCCGAGACAGCACAAGCGCGCGAGTCGTCGTGGGGCGGACCCCCGGTCCGCGCGGGTCCCCCTGGACCCGCCATCCGTGGTCCGCCCCACAGGCTTATCGGGTGAGCGCATACCAGAACCCCACACGCACGTCGCTGAATGACTTCGTGGTCTGCAGATAAACTCCTCGCAGCGCATTCACCGTGAACACCAGCGCCGGAGGCATCGTCGCCCAGCGGAAACGCAGGCCCGGACCCACCTCCGCGAAGTTCGCCCAGGGCTGCCGCTTCGAATCCGCGGTGAGATTGGCGTTGGCGTACAACTGCACGCGCAATCCGCCGAAGGGCCGCACCGTGTAGCCGGCCTGATTCTGCGAGTACGCGATGGTGTCGTTGCCGAAACGGCTGACGAAGACGCCGTCGTCGTGGCTTTCGGCGAACAAGCCCGCCGCCTCGCTCCCCAGCAGGCGGCCGAAACCGCGGCTGTAGGACACGCCGGCACGGCAGTCCGGAACGCGGAAGCCGGGATCGGGGATGGAGCTGTAGCGGATCGCGGCTCCGGCTTCGGCCCAGGCCATCGCACGGTGCCAGTAGCGCGTCTCCACGCCCACGGCGGTTACGAACGATTTCTCGGAAAGGCAACAGACCGGCTGCGCACCGCGCGTCTCCACGGGTATGCCGGCACGCACATCTCCGAGGAAGCGGACGGAGAGGTACGGACGAAAGGGAAGTTTGCCCAGCCGGTACTCGGCCTTGATCTGCCCGTAAGAGAACAAATCGTCCCAGCGCGTGGAGTAGAACGGCAACGCCCAGACGGTGAACCGCCACTGCGCGAAGCCGGGCCGCAGATTGTGATAGGCGCGGTTGGCCTCCGCCGCGATGCGGGTATCGGGGCTGCGCCGCGCCTGATCGAACCAGCCAAGCGCGATCTGATCCTGCTGGAGGACGTTGTAGACCCAGCCCAGCATCAGCATGACCTCGTCGTCGGCGGGATCGGTCTCGTGCGCGACCTCGAGGTAGCGGACCGCGTCCGTCATGTACGCTTTCGCGTAGCTGCGCTTGCCCATCTCCTTGGCGCTGGCGGGCGAGGCGGGCGCCGCGCTGCGCTGCTTCAACTCGGGAGGGGCCTTCAGCGCTGCCTTCACGCGCGCCACCAGATCCGGATCGTCCGACTTCAGCACCCGGTCGAGGTAGATCATGGCGCCGCCGCGGTCCTGCCTGGCCAGCAGGAGGAAGCCCAACTGCGCCGCGGCCAGCATGTCCTGGGGCGCCATGTCGATCAGAATTCGCAGCTCGCGCTCGGCTTCGTCCGTCTGCTTGACCTCGAGCAGCAGGAAGATGAGCTCGCGGCGCATCCC
>DATNLV010000417.1:0-14189 GCA_035602665.1 Bryobacteraceae bacterium
GGCAACGAAGGAGCCGAGAATCTGCGAGCCATAGATGAGCACGTAGTCGTGCGGTCCGGCGAAGAACAGCGCGGCGCAGCAAGCCGCGTTCGCGAGCGACAGCCAGATGTAGGTCGTTCGCTTGCCGCCCAGCAACCTCAGCGCCCTGGGAGCCCACAGTACTCCAAGCAGGCTGAACACCGTGCCCGCAACCATCCAGGAGGAAGCCATCGTTTCGCTTCCCACCACGTACTTGAAGTAGTAGACCTGGCCCGCCAGCTTGATGCCCACCCAGACCTGGAACATAATGTTGATCGCGGCCAGAATGACCCAGGGCCGGTTGCGGGTCAGGTCGCCGAGGTCCTCGCGGATGCTGGATTTCTCCCGATTGATGTTCTGCACGCGCTCGCGCGTCGAGCCGAATGTAAACAGGAAGAGGGCCATGGCCGCAAAGCCGTAAACGGCCAGCGCGAGCGGGTAGCCCACGCTCTTATTGCCGTGCCCCAGATGCGCCACCAGGTAAAGCAGCGTGCCCTGCACCACCAGGTTGCCCGAGAACGCGCCGACAAATCGGTACGACGCCAGGCGCGTGCGCTCCTCGCCCTTGTTCGTGATGACCCCCAGCAGCGCCGCGTAGGGCACGTTGAGCATCGTGTAGAACAGCATCAACAGCGACACCGTCATGTAGGCATAGATCAGCTTGCCGTTCGGCGACAAATTCGGCGCCGAGAACGCCAGAACGCCGGAGATCGCAAAGGGGAGGCACATCCACAGTAGCCAGGGGCGGAACTTGCCGAAGCGCGACCGGGTGCGGTCGGAAACCATCCCCATGATCGGATCGACGAAGTTGTCCCAAGTGCGCGTGACCAGCAACATCGTGCCCGCGGCGGCCGCGGTGATGCCGAACGTGTCCGTGTAAAAGATCAGCAGGAAGATGCTGAAGGTGTTCCAATACAGGCAAAAGCCCAGGTCGCCGCCGGCGTAGCCGATGCGTTCGATCCAGCCGACGTTCTCGCGGTCGGATTTAAGTGGCATTCAAGACACCTCAGTATGAAAGGCAGGCGCGTCAAGCGCGCCACTCAATATACTACAAACGGCCGCTTAGCCGGTGCGGGCCGCCGCCTCTCCCAGGGGCCTGAGGGAGTCGCCGCTTTCACCCCATCCCAGCCGCTCGCCCTCCGCGTGCCGGCCGCCATCTTCGCTGCCGGGCGATGAATGGCCCGGCATTATTCAATCTCACTTCGGGAATAATACGCGACTGCGGGGAATAATGGAGGAACCCGCCGAGACCCTGCCGGGTGCGCCTGCGGGCACCGCACCCCACGGCCGAATCACACCCCGCACGCATGTAGCATGGGGTCCACCCCCCCTTTGCGGGCCGTAACTGCAGCGACGGTTCTGAATGTCTACTGTCTTTCACTCAAATCCGCTAAAAATTTAATTCACATGTAATTACAGAATATGCAACTCGGTGTATACTGACCTTGAACCGGAAAGTCGACAGCATTCGGTTCCGGCTCACGCACTCGGTTGCCTAACCAGGCTCGGGTACTCTAACAACCAAATTTGGAGCTGCCAACCAACGTCGCTTGGTGTCTCCAATCTTGCCGCCATCGCGAGTCTAGCGCGGTGACAAGGAGTTCTCGGTTATGCCACTAATCGAACCGCCGGTAGACGTCGATTCATCCCCGGCCGCGACGGCACCCACCATGGCCGCCCGCGTCCCGGAGTCATCCGCCCCGCCCCGCCGCAGCCGCCATCTGTGGATTTGGCTCGTATGCCTGGCGGGCGGAGGGGCAGCGGCATCCTCCTACCTGTTCCTTCCCCACCAGCCGCGGCTTGAAAGCGCTTCGGCGGCATCCGACGCCTTCCGGCCGATCGGTTTTTCGGCCCGGGCCGAGAACGGTAAGTTGCTGCTCACCTGGAATGCCGCCTCGGAAGCCGTGAAGAGCGCCCGGCGCGCGGTTCTCTCCATCACGGACGGCAACCGCGTCGAAGACGTGGAGCTGCTCCTGCCGGCGTTCCACCGTGGTGCGATGGTCTACCAGCCCGTGACCACGGACGTGATGTTCAGACTCACGGTCAGCTCGGATGGCGTTGCCGATGCCATCGAATCCGTCCGTCCGGCCATCTGGGAAGAGCCCGTGGTCCCGGCCCCGGAAGTTGCTGCCGACGGCCAGTCCGGTCCGCCCGCCGATGCCGCGGCGGCTGGCGCTACCCCGAGGATCGCGCGCCAGTTTGCGCCGCCGTCCTCGGCTGCTCCTTCCACAAATGTACCGAACGTCTCCGAACCGCCTGCGATTGAAGGGAGCGCCACGTCCGAGCCCGCCGGGATCGAGTTGCCGGGAAGGCGCCTGACGGCACCGGCGCCGCCTGCCGCGCCCGCACCCGCGCCGCGGCACGATCCGGCGCCCGCCGTCGCCACTCCGGCCGCGGTCGTCGCCCACGCGCCAGCCGGACCCGTGAGAGTCGGCGCCCTGACCGTGCTGCGCCGGACCGTCATCCCCTATCCGCCATACGCGAAGCGGGCTCACGTGGGCGGTACGGTTTCGGTCGAGGTCACCGTCGGCGCGGACGGACGCGTGCGAAAGGCTGTCGCGATCGGCGGCCCGGAATCGCTGCGGATCGCCGCCGAAGGGGTGAAGGACTGGCGGTTCGAGCCGCCGGTAGTCGGAGGCAAACCCGTCGAGGCCATCGGCCGCGTCGACGTGACGTTCACGCCGCGAATGCGGTAGGCCGCCGGAATCGCTGCCTGGCGACCGCGGCGCTGGAGGACCCCGGCGCCGCGGCCGCGTCTGAAGCACGCCCAACGGAAGTCCTATAATAGTCGTCCGGGGACTGCGAATGGGCTCAACTGCGATTGACACCTCGCCACGGAAGCATCTGGCGTTCTTCGAAGCCTACATCGGGAAGAAAGTCGTGATGGCCGTGACCGGGCTCATGCTGGTCGGGTTCATCATCGGCCACCTGATCGGCAACCTTCTGATCTACCTGCCGGCGACGAGCGACGGTTACCAGACCGTCTATCCCATCAACTACTACACGAGCATCCTGCACGCGCATCCGAACGTGCTCTCGGTGATTGAGGTCTCGCTCATCGCCGTCGCGGTGCTGCACATCTGGTCCTCGTTCCTGCTGTGGCTGCAGAAGCGGCGCGCCAGGCCCGTCGGCTATGTGAAGAAGGACAACCTGCCGGCGAGTTACGCCTCGCGCACCATGATGTGGGGCGGTCCGATCCTGGCGGCCTTCGTTGTCTTCCACCTGCTGCATCTTACGATGGGGAACATAGGTCTCCACTACCAGGGGCCGATGATCGAGGGCGGCGAAGAACGCTACTTCACTTACCAGAACATCGTTTACGGCTTCCGGTATCTGCCCGTCTCTATCTCCTATATCGTCGCCATGATCATGCTCTCGATGCACCTCTATCACGGCGCCTGGAGTATGTTCCAGTCGGTCGGCATCAGCCATCCGAGATACACTCCGGTGCTTAAGGTGGCGGCGCATATCTTCGCCTGGGTCGTGGCCATCGGCTTTATTTCGATTCCCATTGCGGTCCTGACCGGCCTGGTCGGAAGCGAGGTGCTCTGATGGCACTGGATTCGAAGTCACCCTCCGGCCCGATTGAACAGGCCTGGCAGAAACGCAAGTTCGATATGAAGCTGGTGAACCCGGCCAACAAGCGGAAGTACACGGTGATCGTGGTCGGCTCCGGACTCGCGGGTGCCTCGGCCGCGGCCACCCTTGGCGAGCTCGGCTACAACGTTCTGTGTTTCTGCTTCCAGGATTCGCCGCGCCGCGCCCACTCCATCGCCGCGCAGGGCGGCATCAACGCGGCGAAGAACTACCAGAACGACGGCGACAGCGTCTTCCGCCTGTTCTACGACACGGTGAAGGGCGGCGATTTCCGCTCCCGCGAGGCCAACGTATATCGCCTCGCCGAGCTGAGCGTCGACATCATCGACCAGTGCGCGGCGCAGGGCGTGCCGTTCGCGCGCGAGTACGGCGGCCTGCTCGAGAACCGCTCCTTCGGAGGGGCGCAGGTTTCGCGCACCTTCTACGCGCGCGGCCAGACCGGCCAGCAGCTTCTGCTGGGCGCCTACCAGGCCCTCGAACGACAGATCGCGGCCGGGCAAGTGCGGATGTTCTCGCGCCACGAGATGCTCGATCTTGTGGTGGCGGACGGCAAGGCCCGCGGAATCGTCACGCGCGATCTCATCACCGGCGCGATCGAGTCGTGGGCCGGGCACGCGGTGGTGCTCGCCACCGGCGGCTATGGCAACGTGTTCTACCTTTCGACCAACGCCAAGGGATGCAACACCACCGCCATCTGGCGCGCGCACAAGCGCGGGGCGCTCTTCGCGAACCCCTGCTTCACGCAGATCCACCCCACCTGCATCCCGGTGACCGGCGAGTATCAGTCCAAGCTCACGCTGATGAGCGAGTCGCTGCGCAACGACGGCCGCATCTGGGTGCCGAAGAAGAAGGGCGACACCCGCAAGCCGAACGAAGTGCCGGAAGAAGAGCGCGACTACTTCCTCGAGCGCAAGTATCCCTCCTTCGGCAACCTGGTGCCGCGCGATGTGGCCTCTCGCAACGCGAAAGCGGTTTGCGACGAGGGCCGCGGCGTGGGCCCCGGCGGCTACGGAGTGTATCTGGATTTCAGCGAAGCCATCGACCGGCTGGGGCGCGGGGTCATCGAAGAGCGCTACGGCAACCTGTTCGAGATGTACGAGCGCATCACGGGCGAGGATCCTTATAAGGTGCCCATGCGCATCTACCCCGCCAGCCACTACACCATGGGCGGGCTGTGGGTGGACTACAACCTGATGAGCACGATCCCGGGCCTGTACGTCGCGGGCGAGGCGAACTTCTCCGACCATGGCGCCAACCGGCTCGGCGCCAGCGCGCTGATGCAGGGCCTGGCCGACGGCTACTTCATCCTTCCCTACACCATCGGCGACTACCTGGCCGGCGAGAAATCGGGCAAGGTGGAACCGAGCCACCCGGCGTTCGCCGAGGCCGAGAAGGAAGTGCGTTGCACCGTCTCCCGCCTGCTCGAGATCAAGGGCACGCGCACGGTGGACTCTTACCACCGCGAGTTGGGCAAGCTGGTGTGGGAATACTGCGGCATGTCGCGGACGGCCGAAGGTCTGCAGTTTGCGCTGTCCAGGATCCCGGAACTGCGCGAGCAGTTCTGGCACGACCTCAGAGTGCTGGGGACCGGGGAGGAGCTGAACCAGTCGCTCGAGAAGGCCGGCCGCGTCGCCGACTTCTTCGAGTTGGCCGAGCTGATGTGCCTGGACGCCCTGGAGCGCAACGAGTCCTGCGGCGGCCATTTCCGCGAGGAGTATCAGACGCCGGACGGCGAGGCCCTGCGCAACGACGACGACTATTCCTACGTCGCCGCCTGGGAGTTCCGCGGCGTGGGCAACTCGCCGGGGCTCTACAAGGAGCCGCTGTCGTTCGAATACGTGCACCCCGCGCGACGGAGCTACAAATGAACCTCACACTCCACGTATGGCGGCAGAAGGGTCCGGGCGAGCGCGGCCATATGGAGCGCTACGAGGCCCGCGACATCAGCGAGCACATGTCGTTTCTGGAGATGCTCGACGTGGTCAACGAGGGCCTCATCGGGGAGGGCAAGGAGCCCATCGCTTTCGACCACGACTGCCGCGAAGGAATCTGCGGCATGTGCGGATTCATGATCAACGGCACCGCTCACGGCCCGCAGCGCGGCACTACCGTCTGCCAGCTTCACATGCGGCAGTTCCATGACGGCGAGACGCTGTACCTGGAGCCGTGGCGCGCGCGCGCTTTCCCGGTGCTGAAGGACCTGATCGTGGACCGCAGCGCGTTCGACCGCATCATCGCGGCGGGCGGCTACATCTCGGTCTCGACGGGCAGCGCGGTCGAGGCCAACGCGATCCCGATCCCCAAGGAGAAGGCCGACCTGGCGATGGACGCCGCGGCCTGCATCGGGTGCGGCGCCTGCGTGGCGATGTGCCCCAACGCGTCGGCGGCGCTGTTCACCGCGGCCAAGATCTCGCACCTCGCTCTGCTGCCGCAGGGACAAGCCGAGCGCGACCGCCGCGCTATCGGGATGGTCCTGCGTATGACGCGCGAGGATTTTGGCCAGTGCACCAACATGGGCCAGTGCGAAGCGGTCTGCCCGAAGAGCATCAGCATCGAAACCATCGCGCGGATGCACCGCGACTACATCTCGGCGTCGGTCGGGAGCAGGCGAGGGAAACCGCTGCGGGTGGGGACCTAGAGAGGGAGGGGCAGGACTCCTGTGAGCCCTGCCCCTAGTCGCTTAGAAGTACAACTTCATCGCAAGCTGGATGATCCTCGGAGGCATGAAGTTGGTGACCGTGCCGAGGGTGCCCGAACTGCTGAGGGAAGTGCCGAGGAAGGCTCCGCCACCCACGTTGCCCGGGTTGCCGTGGTTCATGATGTTGAAGAAGTCGCTGCGGAACTCGAGTTTCCACCGCTCGCCCAATTGGAAGGGCCGGCTGACAGCCATGTCCCAATTGATGCGGCCGGGTCCGTAGACCGAGTTGCGGCCGAGATTGCCGAAGGTTCCCGCCGCGGCGAATGCAAAGGCGGCCGGGTTGAACTCCTCCTGGGGCGACCTTTGGGAGGGGTACACGGAGTCCGGCAGGATCACATTGGGGCGGTCCAGGTTCTGGCCGCTCAGGGAGATGTCCTTGCCGTCGGTGATCTGGATCGGATTGCCGCTGAAGATGCCCACGATCGGCGAGATCTGCCAGTCCTTGGTGAGCATTTTGGCAAAGCCGGTGCCGACCCCTGGGCTGTCGGCCACTACCGAACCGTTGAAGACGTGGCGGTGGTCATAGCCGCAATTGCCGCGCTCTCCGTTGGCGCGGTCGAGAGAGTTCTGGTAGACCGTGCCCGCCAACTCGCCAGCGAAGTCCCACGTGCTGGTGCAGTGGCTCCAGGTGTAATTGGCCAGGACCTGGAAGTGGCTGCCCATGCGGTGCTCCGCCCTCAGCGCGAGGGCGTTATACGCGGCGTTGCCGCCGTCATCGGTCTGCTGGATTTCCGCATAATACTGACCGGTCACGGGGTTGTCAAGATAAGTCATACGCCGCTTATTGGTATTCGACGTGGTAGCGCCGGCGATGGGGATCGCCTGGTTGGCGTCGATCGAGCCCCATATGTGCCGCGTAACATTCCCCAGGTAGTTCGCCGTAATGAGCCAATCTTTAACCTGGCGCTGATAACTGAGGTTGTACTGCATCATGTAAGTGACCTTCATGTTAGGCGGGACACTGATGTAGGCGCCCTGGGTGGGGAAGATCGAGGCGCCGGGGAACGGGTCGCCGGTCACTCCATTCAAGGTGTAAGCCGCGAACGGATTGGAGAACTGTCCGCTGGTCAGCGAAATCGAAGAGACGTAGGGCGCGTTGGTGGTCCAGCGCTCGGGATAGAACAGCTCGGTGGTGTCGTGCAGGAGGGCCCACGACGCACGGATGGTCTGCTTGCCGTCTCCCTTGGGATCCAACACGATCCCGAGACGGGGCGAGAACACGGCCCAGTGCGATGCGGTGAACGCGTCGCCGTAAGGATCCTGAGCTTTATCCGTCGAGAAGATCAGGCCGTTCGGAGCATTGGGGTACCGAGGGTCGGCGGTGTGCCAGCCCTGGAGGAAGAGGGGCAGGCTGAACTGGTTGCCGCGACCATACTTGTCATAGGCGGGCACAGAGGGTTCCCAGCGAACGCCGAGGTTGACGCTGAAATGGGACGTCACGTGGAAGGAATCCTGGACGTAGGCGGCCACGACCGTCTGGCGCAGGTAATCGGAAATCACGTTGCCATCCGTCAGACCGGAAAAGCGGCCGACGAGGAGGTCCGCCAGACCGTCACCGGTGGTTTGACCGTTGAAGGTCCACTGACCATTGGACTGCTGGTTGTTATAGGAGTTGAATTGATCCTTGCGGCCGTCGAAGCCGAAGGCGATCTCATGCTTACCGCGGACGAGGAGGAAATCGTCCGCCACCTGGTAAGTGTTGATGTCGAAATTCGCCAGAGCGCAGGTACCGCAACCTATGTTAAATCCACCACCCGAGTAACCACTGACGGAGAGCTGGGTATAGTTCGGTTGGTTGATAAACATGTTGACGCCCAGGTCTTTCGGGCTGAACAGATTCGCGGCCGACTCGCGGTTGTCGCGGCGCCGGTCGAAGGTGGCGTGGAACGAGTTGAGGGCCGTGCCACTGAACGTATAGGTGTCGGCCATGGTGGCGGTCTGCGAACGGTCCTGATTGCCGGGCGCACCCGTGGTGAGGGCGTTATGGCCGTCGAATAACGTCTGGGCCGTGAAATCGTATATGTAGTAGCGGGCGTACAGAACCTGCTTGCTGCTCAGGTTGTAGTCGACGCGGCCGATGATCTGGTCGTCGGGGTTATTGGCCGGATAGCCGAAGAAGAACTTCCCGCACTGGTCGGTGGAAACCGGGAGGTACGTGGACGCCAGCTTGAAGCCGGCGTTATCGAAACTGGACGTGGGAATCTTGTTGCCGGGATACACCTTGCCACTGGGGTCCTTCAAAGTTCTCGCCGTCTTCAGGCAGGTGGTGGAATCCAGGACACTGAAGTCGCCCAGCAGCGCGGCGGCGGTGGGAACGTAGGCTGCCGGCTGGTTAATCGGATCGCTGCGTTGCCGGGTTCCCTGATAGCCACCGAAGAAGAACAACTTGTCCTTGATGATCTTGCCGCCGGCGGTGCCGCCGAACTGATTGCGCTTTATGGAATCGCGCAGCAGCGTTCCGTCCTGGCGGGCGTTGAGGTCGCCGTTGCGCAGGAAGTAGAACAGGTCGCCGTGCAGCGAGTTAGTGCCCGACTTAGTCACGATGTTGACCACGCCGCCGGGGTGGAGCCCGTACTGGGCGGGAAGTCCTTCGGTCTGCACGCTGAATTCCTGGAGGGCATCCGGGAAAGGAATGGGCAGGTTGACGTTGCTGAAGGCGTCGTTATTATCGCCGCCATCCAGCAGGAAGTTGACTCCGTTGGCCGAGCCGCCGGCAATCGAATACTGTCCGGAACCATTCGATCCCTGAATGTTCTTGCTGCCGGTAAGATCGCCGCCGTTGAGCGTCATGCCGGTCACGTTCGAGGAGATGGCCAGTCCCGAGATGGTAAGCAGGTCCGCGGGATTGCGGCCGTTGAGCGGCAGGTCCACGATCGGTCTCTGCGAGATGACCTGGGATATCGAGGTGTCCTTGGTTTCGACCATGTTGGCGGCGGCGTGGACCGAAACGGTTTCGGTGAGCGCGCCGACCTGCAACGCGACGTTCTGGGTGACGTTTTCAGCCACCTGCAGGACGATGCCGGTCTGCACATAGTCCTTGAAGCCCTTGGCCCGGACCTCGAGGCGATACGGTCCAACCGGCAGGTTGGGAGCCATGTAATGGCCGTCGGAGTTCGAGAGGATCGTGTGGACGTTCCCCCGGTCGGTCTCCGTGAGTGTCACGGTAGCGCCCGGAACGGAACTCCCACTCTGATCCGTGATTTCACCGCTGACGCTGCCGATGGCGACGGCCTGCCCGAACACGGCGGACGCCGCCAAAAGGACCAGCGCAAGAATCGTAACAAAGCGAGACATATCAATCCTCCTCCCACAGAGTCGATACGAAAGTAACCCCATTCAAGATTCTGGTTTCTCCCACTCTGGCCAGCGTCCGATACGGCGGCTGGCCTTCCTAAGTTCCGCGTTCCCGGCGCGATTTCCCGGACCGGTTCGGACACAAAATACGAGTCAATAAGACTCGGAACAAGTCAGGGAGTAGCGTAAGGAATGGCGAGAGCGGTGTCAAACCTTGTTCTCTGAACGGACCATTTAGCGAAACTAAACGGTGCGGGGAGGATGTGGCGACGGGTCGGCGGCGGGGCTAAGTGGGTCCGCTCACTCACGTTCGCGGTTCGGTGCTGGGGGCCACCACGACGATGTGGTGGCTCAGGCTAGCGGCGGGCACAGAGCCGCGCGGGCGGGTCTGGAGACCCGCTTGCAGGTGTGGACACCTGCCCCACGCTGCTAGAATCGTAACCACCCTCGTAGTTGTCCACGTCAATATTTGGAAGGAGCGTTTGCATGAACAAGGGGTCCTGGGCTGTTTCTGTGTCGCTGCTCGCCAGTGGGGCACTCTGGGCGCAGTCGTATCTGATTTCGACGGTGGCTGGAGGGGGCGGGCTGCCGGTCACGCCGTCTTTGGCGGTGAGCGTGACGCTTCCGCCTCCGGCGGGGGTGGCCGTCGATGCCTCCGGCAATGTCTACTTCGGCTCGGCGAACTTCGTGTTCAAGCTGGACGGGTCCGGGACTCTGACGACGGTGGCCGGGACCGGGAAATCGGGCTTTTCAGGCGACGGCGGCCCGGCCACCAGCGCGCGGATCAACTATCCGCAAGGGGTGGCTGTCGACCCGGCCGGCAACGTCTACATCGCCGATACCTACAACAGCGTGATTCGGAAAGTGACGGCGGCGAGCGGCATCATCACTACGGTGGCCGGTACCGGAGCCAGCTTCGGCTATCTGGGAGACGGCGGGCCGGCCGCGCAGGCGTGGCTCAACCGGCCGTTCGGCGTGGCGCTGGACTCATCCAGCAATCTCTACATCGCGGACTACGGGAACCTGGTGATTCGCAAGGTGACGAACGGGACGATTAGCACAGTCGCCGGGAACAACGCCTTGCAGCCGGGCTACTCCGGCGACGGAGCGTCGGCAATCCTGGCCCAACTGAACTATCCGCGGGGAGTGGCGGTGGATTCGTCGGGCAACCTCTATATTGCGGACACGGGCAACTCGCGGATCCGCGAAGTGACGAACGGAACGATCACCACCGTCGCGGGGAACGGCACGGCCGGCTACACGGGCGACGGAATCACGGCCACGTTGGCGGAGATCAATCGGCCCGACGGCGTGGCGGTGGTGGGGGGGAACCTGTACATCGCGGACACGAGCAACTCCCGGGTTCGGAAGGTGGCCTCGGGCACCATTACGACGGTCGCGGGCAACGGGGTCTCCGGCGATACGGGCGATGGCGGCACCGCGACGAGTGCCGAGCTCAGCACGCCGGCGGGCGTGGCGGTGGATGGCTCAGGGAACCTCTATATAGCGGACGGCCAGAACTGCCGGATCCGGAAGGTGGCGGGCGGCAACATCGCGACCGTGGCCGGAGGGGCAGGGGGCGGCGAGGTGGGCGGGGGGTTCTGGGGCTACGCGGGCGACGGAGGGCCGGCCACCCTGGCGGAACTCTACCAGCCCGGTTCGGTAGCCGTGGATGCCGCGGGCAATCTCTACATCGCGGACACTTACAACTACGTGATTCGCAAAGTGACGGTTGCGACGGGCGTCATCACGACGGTGGCGGGCACCGGGAAGTACGGCTATTCGGGCGATGCCGGCCAGGCTACCCTCGCGACCATGAAAGAATGCTACGGCGTGGCCGTAGACACGGCCGGCAACATCTACATCGCGGACACGGGCAACAACGTGATTCGCAAAGTGACGGTTGCGACGGGCGTCATCACGACGGTGGCGGGCAACGGCACCGCGTTCTACAGCGGCGACGGTGGACTGGCGACCTCGGCGACCCTCGATCAGCCATACGGCGTGGCGGTGGATGCCCTCGGCCAGATCTATATTGCGGACACTGGCAACAACGTGATCCGCGGGGTGGACGTGAGCAGCGGCAGCAACAAGATCTACACGGTGGCAGGCGATGGCTATGGGGCGGGCAACGGCGCCGGAGACGGGAACTACTATGGCGACGGAGGGCCGGCCAACCTGGCCGAGTTCAATGGACCTTCGTCGGTGGCGCTCGATGCCAACGACGATCTCTTCATCGCGGACAGTTACAACAATGCGATTCGCGTGGTGGCGGCCAACGGCCTGATTCAAACACTGGCGGGCGGGAACCTGAACGAGGGTTTTTCCGGCGACGGCAGCCAGGCCGCCAGCGCGATGTTGGCGTTCCCCACCGGCGTGGCGGTGGATTCGGCCGGCAGCTACTACATCGCGGACTACGACAACGTCAGAGTCCGCAAAGTGACCAACGGCATCATCAGCACCATCGCGGGCTCGGGCAAGGCCGGCTATGCGGGCGACGGCGGGGCGGCCACGCTTGCCGAACTCCAATCCCCGGCGGGCGTGGCGGTGGATTCCGCCGGCAACGTATATGTGGCCGAAGATTCCAACATGGTGGTGCGGATGCTGGTGCCGGAAAGCACCCACTCCCTGCTGAGCGTCACGAGCGCGCACGCGGCCAACTTCCCACTGGGAGCGAGTGGCGAGACTTACTCGGTGGTGGTGAGCAACGCCGCGCTGGCCGGGCCGACAACCGGCACGATTACGGTGACAGAAACAGCGCCCGCGGGCCTGACGCTGGTCTCGATGGCCGGGTCGGGCTGGAACTGCACGGCGAGCACGTGCACCCGGAGCGACGCGCTGGCGGCGGGCTCTGGCTATCCGGCGATCACCGTGACGGTGAATGTGGCAGCGACCACGGCCACGCTGGTGGTGAACCAGGTGGCGGTTTCGGGAGGCGGATCGGCGGGGGCCAGCGGCATCGATGTGACAAGCATCGTGGCCGCGGTGCTGGCGGTGCCGGCGCTGGTTTCTCCGAACAATGGAGCGAACGTGCCGGCGAACAGCGCGGTGCTGAGCTGGAACGCGGCGACCTTGGCGACGTCGTACGACGTGTACTTCGGCACGCTGCCGGCGCCTCCGATGGTTACTAACACGACGGGGACCACTTACACCGCGGAGACGCTGACGGCGGGCACCACTTACTACTGGCAGATCGTGTCGCGGAATGGCGCCGCTACGGCGGCTTCGGCGGTATGGTCCTTTACGGCCACCTCCGGAGTGACGGGGCTGCGGTTCGTCCCGGTTACGCCGTGCCGCGTGGTGGACACGCGGAGCGCCGGCGGCCCGATGGCCGCGAGCTCTTCGCGCGACTTCGCGATTCCACAAAGCGGTTGCGGGATTCCGGCGACGGCGCAGGCGTACTCGCTGAATGTGACGGTGGTGCCGGAGGGGCGGCTGAGCTTCCTGACCTTGTGGCCCGCCGGCGCCGCGAGGCCGCTGGCCTCGACGTTGAATTCGTTCGGCGGCATCGTGGTGGCGAACGCGGCCATCGTGCCGGCGGGCACGGGAGGCGCGGTGAGCGTCTACGTGACCGATCCCACCGATGTGATCCTGGACATCAACGGCTACTTCGACACGTCGACGGGGCCCGACTCGTTTTCGTTCTATCCGGCCAGGCCCTGCCGCATCGCCGACACACGGGGCGCGACCGGGCAGTTCGGCGGCCCTTCGCTCGGTGCGCGCGAGAAGCGCGATTTCCCGATTCCGTCGAGCGCGTGCGCGATTCCTTCGACGGCGTCGGCGTATTCGCTAAATGTCACGGTGGTGCCGCCCGGGTACCTGGGCTATTTGACGACATGGCCGACCGGGGAGGCGCAGCCGAATGTCTCGACGCTGAACTCCTGGACCGGGAAGGTGGTGGCGAATGCGGCGCTGGTTCCGGCGGGCTCGAACGGGTCGGTGTCGGTGTTTGTGTCCGATCCGACGAACGTGATTCTGGATATAAACGGGTACTTCGCGCCGCCGGGGGCGGCGGGCGCGCTGACGTTCTACCCGGTGACGCCGTGCCGGGTGGCGGACACGCGTGCGGCCGTTGGGCCGTTCGGCGGACCTGCCATGGACGCGCAGACGACGCGCCCGTTTACGATTCCGGCGAGCGCGTGCTCGATTCCCGCGACGGCGGCCGCGTATTCGCTGAACGTGACCGTGGTGCCGAGTGGGGTGCTGCCGTTCCTGACGACGTGGCCGACGGGTTCGGCGCAACCGGGGGTTTCCACTCTGAACTCGTTCGACGGGAGCGTGGTGGCGAATGCCGCGATCGTGCCGGCGGGAACGGGCGGGGCGATCAACGTATTCGTGGATAGCCGGACGGACGTGATCCTGGATATCAACGGGTACTTTGCGCCGTAGGGGGGACCGAGCCTCGACACCAGTGTCGAGGCGGCAGGCAGGAGTGCCTGCGCCACGTGCTGGCGGGAAGTCCGCTCGCTGACGCTCGCGGTTCGGTGCTGATCGGCGGTGTACCGATGGAGGCGGGCGGTTACGTCTAAAATAGACGTTTGTGTCTGTGAACGGGAGGAAGTGCTTAATGGGAAAGAGCGCG
>DATNLV010000419.1:0-3348 GCA_035602665.1 Bryobacteraceae bacterium
TGGAAATCGAGCTGGCGGCGCGAGAGCAGCCCGCTCGATGTCTCCCAGGAGACCCAGATCGGGATGTTCCGCCAGATGAGATGGTCGCGGCTGTCGAACTCGACCTGGGGCAGCTTGTGGATGACGATTTTGTCGTTGGGCGTCGGGCTCTGGAAATTCTCCAGGCGCTGGAGCACAAAGGTGAGCGAGTAGGTTCCCCAGGGTTTGGCGAGGAAGCCGGTGGAGTGCACCTCCGAGCTGATGGCCTCGTTATAAGATTCCGTAAAAGCCTGCCGGAACAGATAGGAGCTCAGGTAGTTGACGTCGCCGCGCGCGTACCATCCGTAGGGCAGCTGCGAAATCAGCTGCGACTGGACGGTGAAGCCGCCCTGCTTCTGAGGCGGGCTGGTGCCCGGCACGCCACGATCGTTGACGCCGTAGAATTCGGTGCTGATCCTGGTGTTCTGGAGCGGGACGGCGTTGAAGTCCACGGTATGGGCGAAGCCGCGCTGGGTGAAGAACTGCACGCGGTAGGAGGCGTCGTAGCTGCGGTTGATGGCCCAGTAGAAGCCCGCGCCCACCATCTGGCCGCGCTGGGAACTGTTCCCGATGTTGGGGGTCAGGAAGCCGCTGCGGCGGGGCTCCGGGCCGAGCGGCTTGTAGACCACCGGAAAGTAGAACAGCGGCACGTGCTTCATCCAAAAGATGGCCCGGTAGCCGATGGCGTGGTCGTCGGGAATGATGGTGAACTTGGGGCCCCGGAGAATCCACCAGGGCCTGGGCATCTTGCAGTCGGTGATGAAGCCATCGTGCAGGATGTACTTTTCCTTCAGTCGCTCCGCCCAGGTGCCCTGAAAATAGAAAGGGCTGGGGGTGGTGAGCAGCCTGGGGCGGGGCGGAATCTTAAGGTGCGCCTCGCCATGCACGTTCCAGAACTTGCCGGATTCGTCGTTCAGGTTGTACACCGCATGGTCGGCCCAAAGCTGCTCGCCGTTCTCGAAGTGCTCCAGGTAGACGCTGCCGCGGGCATCGATGTCGCCGGTGTCCTCGTTGTAGTCGATGTCGTCGGCCTTGAGCAGGAAGCTGTTGGTCTGGACCTGGGATCCTCCGCGGAGGCGGTACCAGGGCCCCTCCTTCATCTGCTGGAGCCCCTGGATGAGCACCTCGCGATCGGCGAGCGGGACCGGCGGCTGCACTTTGTACTCCCGGGGCCGGGGCAGGGGCGTCGGGGTGGGCGTAGCGGCGCCCAGGATATAGCCGGGCTGTCCCGGCTGAATCTGGGCGACGGCCGGCTGCGACGCCAAAAGGAGACAAAGTGTGGCTCCACTTGCGAAAAAGTAGTGACAAAGCGCTTTAAATATGGTACTTACTCCATGAGAGGATTCGCGCGGCAGTGTGTCCCGGCCCAAGGGACATCCTAACACGGAGCACCTGCTCCACTCGGGGCCGCGCATAGGACCAGAGACGTGCGCTGCCGGTATTGCGGTTCCCTGATTGCCGAGGGCGGTCATCGCTGCGACCACTGTGGCCGCCGCGTTCCGTCGGTTTTCCCGGTGGGGACTTCGGCCACGGTTCCGGCCCTGGAACCGCTGGCTCCCGGGCCGCCTGACGAGCGGGAACCGGTGAACGACGCACCCTTGAGGCAGGCACCCTTGTTTGACGACCGGTCGAAGATCATTCCCTTTCCGCGCGACCCGGCCAGCGGCAGGAACGGCGGGCGGCGCCGCCAGGGATCGCGGCGCGAGAGCCGCTCGGCCGAACCGCCGACGTCCAGCCATCCGGGGATGCAGGCCCCTCTCGACCTGCGTCCTCCCGCTCCCCAAGAGAAGAAGGCGGTCAACGACGACGCGCCGGTAGCCCGTCCGGCGGCCCGGCTTCAGGCGGCGCTTCTGGACGCGGGGTTCGTGGCGGCGGGCATGGGGCTGGCGGCATTGGCGTTCTACGTGGCGGGCGGCCGGTTCCAATGGTCCGGGAAAGTTGTGGCGCCCTACCTGGGGGCGTGCCTGGCGCTGGCGGTGTTCTACCACCTTTTCTGGGCCGTGCTCGGGCGCGAGAGTGCCGGGATGCGCCTGGTGGGCCTGCGCTCGCTGACCTTCGACGGTCAGCCGCCGGGCTGGCGGCGTCTCACCTTTCGCTTCGTCTTTTTTTGTCTTGGAGTTGGCGCTGTCGGCGTGGGCCTGCTGTGGGCGCTGGTGGACGACGAAGCGCTGACCATGCACGACCACATGTCGAAGACGTTCCCCACCCGGCACGATCCGCACCCGAGCACTCTGCGCCGGCGGTAGGGGCACAATCGGCTGGTCGCTTCGTGTCGCTTTAGACGCTGCTGAAAAAGTCCAGGCACACAATTGAGCCGCCGATGAACGCCGATAAACGCCGATAACTCATTCGGTTTCCGATCGGCGTTCATCGGCGTTCATCGGCGGCCATCCATGTTCTTGACGTTCGCAGCCTTATTCCAGCACCCCTCTAGCGTGCTGCGGCGACCTTTCCGACGGGCTGAAGCCAGGTCGCTAGCCCGCTCGCTTACTCGCGCGGTTCGGTGCGAATTTTTCCCGGCCGGCGCACTACTCTCTACGAAGGAGCGTCGCCCGAGTGCCTGCTATCGACAGGATTGTGGTCGCCTGCTTGCCCTGGCTCGCGGTCTTGATCCTGCTTAGCGGCCTGGACGATCTCTTTCTCGATGTGGTGTGCTTCTCCGCATGGCTTCGCCGGCCGCGGCGCCAGCCAAGGTTCGCACCGTCGCGCGACTCGAAGGCGGAGAAGCGCACCGCCATATTCATTCCCTTGTGGCACGAGCACGGCGTCATCGGCAAGATGCTGGAGCACAATCTGGGCGCCATCCAATACCAGAATTACAGCGTGTTCGTGGGCGCCTACCCGAACGACGGCCCCACGGTGGCGGCCGTCCGCCAGGCCGAAGCGCGCTTTCCGCGGGTGCACCTGGCTCTTTGTCCGCACGACGGGCCGACATCGAAAGCCGATTGCCTGAACTGGGTGTACCAGCGGATGGCGGCCTTCGAGCAGGAGCATGCCTTCCGTTTCGAGACGATCGTGGTTCACGATGCGGAGGACCTGGTGCATCCCGAGGAACTCCGGCGCATCAACGAGGCGCTCGACCGCTGCGGGATGGTGCAGATACCCGTGCTTCCGCTGGCGACCCCCTTCCACCTCTTCACGCACGGCGTCTACTGCGACGAATTCGCCGAGTACCAGACCAAGGACGTCCCGGCGCGCCTGCTGCTGGGCGGGTTCCTTCCGTCGAACGGCGTCGGGACCGGGTACGCCCGGTGGGCGTTCGACGTCGCCGCGACCGACCAGCACGGCCGCGTCTTCGATCCGGCCTGTCTCACGGAGGACTACGAGATC
>DATNLV010000422.1:0-5383 GCA_035602665.1 Bryobacteraceae bacterium
GCGCGACCTCCCCACACCTGCACTACGAGGTGCGCCGCTTTGGCACGCCCCAAAACCCGGCCCGTTATCTCAACCGCAGCATGGCCGCGGCCCAGTCGGTCCACCGGGATTTCCCGTTCTAGGGCCCGCGGCGTGCATCGCATTGTCCTTATCCACTGGAACGAAGCTGAAGGAGCGGCGCGCGCGAAAACGCTGCGGGCGGCCGGGTTGGAATCCACCAGTCTCGCGCCGCGCGGCGGAGCCGCCGAACTGAGGGCCATCGGCCAGAGCGTTCCCGACGCCATCGTGATCGACCTCAGCCGCCTGCCGTCCCAGGGACGCGCCGTGGCGGTGGAGTTGCGCCGGCAGAAAGCCACCCGTCTTGTACCGCTCGTGTTCGCGGGCGGGGAGCCAGAAAAGGTGGAGCGAATCCGCCAGCTGCTTCCGGATGCCACCTATGCGGCGTGGGAGGGCATCGCGGCGGCCGTGAAATCCGCGCTCGCGAACGCGCCCGCCACTCCTACCGTACCGTCAACCATGGATTTCTACGCCGGCGCTCCGCTGGCCAAGAAGCTGGGCATACGGGCTGGAACGGCCGTCGCGCTGCTCGAAGCTCCGGAGGGTTTCGAGCGCCTGCTCGGTCCGCTGCCGCCGGATGTGGAGGTCCGCCGCGGCGCACGCGGGCGAGCTACGCTCGTGGTGCTGTTTGCGATGTCGATGAGCGACATGCGCAAGCGTTTCGCCACCGCCGCGCGCCTGCTGGACCAGGGAGGCAGCGCCTGGATCGCATGGCCGAAGAAGGCATCGGGCATCGCGACCGACCTGAACGAGACCGCGGTGCGTTCCTTCGGCCTGGCGGCGGGATGGGTGGATTACAAGATCTGCGCCATCGACGAAACCTGGTCCGGCCTGCTTTTCACGCGGCGGGGGTGAGACCCTGCGGCCAGCCGTGAGAAGATCGGGCTTGGACAGTATGCGCGCAAATTTCATAGTGGGGCGGACCCCCTGGTCCGCGGCCGACGCCCCCGTCGGTCTGGGCGGTTGCCGGCGACAAGGCGGGTCCAGGGGGACCCGCGCGGACCGGGGGGTCCGCCCCACAGCATGACTAGGCGCGGCTTCCTGTCGCTGGCAGCCATTGGCGCGTACGGCGCCGAGAAGAAGGCCCAGCCTCTTCCGGCCCAGCGGCTGCGCTATGCCGACCCCGCCACCGAGTTCCCCGTGACGCGGCTCACCTCGCCGAAGCAGGCAAGCATCCTGGCGCCGGCCAGCCATCGGGTGGTCTCTCGCAAGAGCACCTTCCTGCTTTACACGAGCGACCAGACCGGCGCACAGCAGCTCATGCAGATGTTCCTCGCGACGGGCGAGGTGCGGCAACTGACGGAGGCGGGCGCGCTCGACCCTTCGTCTCCCGTGCTGGCGCCGGACGATCGCAGCGTCTTCTTCTTCGACGGTCCGGTTTTGAAGCAGCTCGTGTTTTTCACCATGCACGAGGCGGAGATCTACCGCGTATCTGAGGGATGGAGCATGCGCGGTTTCAGCCTCAGACAGGACGGGTCCGCGGCCTGCCTGGTCGAGTCCGGTGAGGGCCGCTGCCGCGTGCGCGTGGCGCCGCTGCGCGCGAAGGGAGGCGAGGCGGCGACGGCGTTCGAAGCTACGGCGCCCCTCGGCGATCCGCTGCCGCGCCCGCGGCACGAAGACATCCTTTACCGCGACGGAGACGGCTCGCTGGCGCTTTGGGAAGCGGGCGGGCGGAAGAGCCGGCGGATGCCCCTGGCTCCCGGGCGCTCGGGACCGGCGTTCTGGTCGGCCGACGGCGAGAGCCTGCTCTACTTGAATCTTCCATCCGTCGCTGGAAAGCTCAACACCATACGGGAATGGGTGGCGGCGAGCGATAGCGAGCGCCTGGTGGCCTCCACCAGCCAGTACGCGTCGTTCGCGCCCAACGCCAACGGGTCCATGTTCGTGGGCGCCAGCGCGAACAAAGCTTCGCCGTACATCCTGCTGCTGCTGAAGCTCACGCGGAGGGAGTTGCCGCTGTGCGAGCACCGCTCGAGCGACGCGGCCGCGGTGCGCCCGGTCTTTTCGCCCGACAGCCAGCGGGTCTTCTACCAGAGCGACCGCGACGGCAAGCCGGCCATCTACACGGTCAACGTGCAGAAGCTGGTGGAACCGACGGAGGAGTAGTTCTTACGACAGCCGCCGGAGCACGCCGTCCAACTCGCCGCGGTTCTCGCAGCCGATGGTGAAGGCGTCGACGCAGTCGAGCGTCGTGGCGTGGTGGAGCATCTCGTCCATCCTCCCGATCAGTTGGCCCGCGCCGAAGATCTTCATGCCGATGATGCCTTTGCCGTCGGCCTTCATCTGGCGTAGGATGCCGATGACGGTCTGCGGGTCGGAATCCATGATGACGCCCGCCGGGTTGACGCGCGCCAGGTCCACGCGCACCCAGGGCGTTTTGGCCGCGGCCTTCAGTGCTCCCAAGGTGTGGCAGGAGACGCCGTGCGTGCGCACGATCCCCTTGCCGCGCGCCTCCTCGAGCACGTCCATGGCGCCCTTACGGCGCTGCGGCCAGTCGTCGTCCATCATGCAATGGAGCAGGACGATGTCCAGGTAGTCGGTTCCGATCTCGCGCCGGAAGCGGTCCAGGTCGGCGCGCATCTCGGCGGCGGTCACCGCGTGCGTCTTGGTCATGATCGCGACCTTGTCGCGCGGTATGTTTCCGAGCGCCGCTTTGAGGTGCGGGTGGCTGCCGTACTGATCCGCGGAATCCCAGAAAGTCAGCCCGTGATCGTAGCCGTAGTGGAGCAGGTCGGCCAAACCCTGCACGCCCAGTTTGCGGGTCTGGTTGGAACTGCCGTTTACGCCGTCCGAGCCCGTGCCCATGGCCATGCGCGACAGCATGACCTTGTCAGGCCCGAGCGCGACAACATCGTTAGCGCGGCGCGGTGAGGCCGGTGAGGCCGCCAGCTTCCACCCCACTCCCGCCAGCATCCCAGCTCTGAGGAAGTCACGACGTTTCATGAGGCAAGTATAGCGGGTCGAGACATGCGAAAGGCCTGCAGGAGTATCAGGCCGGAAAAACCCTGGCCACGAATGAACACGAATGCACACGAATAGAAACGGGAGTCAGGAGACAGGAGTACAGGAGTCAGGAGGCTCAATAATCTGCGGGACGGCTGCGGGATCGCATCTACAAGTTCGGTCCGGCCTTTCTTATTCGTGTACATTCGTGTTCATTCGTGGCCAGTCCTGCCTTGCTTGTGCTATAACCCTCGGATGTGAAACTGCTTGTTCGAAACGTCACGCGCGGCACGGTTTTGGCGGACGCCGCGGATGTCGCCGACACTTCCGAGAAGCGCCGCACGGGGCTGCTCAAGCGCCAGTCGCTCGATCGCGGCGAGGGTTTGCTGATCGACCCCTGCGAGGGCATCCATTCGTTCCGGATGAAGTTCGCCTTCGACGCCCTCTTTCTGGATGGCGACCGCAAGGTGCTCAAAATCCGCGCCAGCATGCCTCGGGGCCGGATCTCGCTCTGCCTGCGCGCCCACTGCGTGCTGGAGCTGCCCGCGGGGACCGCAGCCGACACGGGCACGGTGCCCGGCGACCAGCTGGCCTGGGAGAAACTCCAGTAAGGCGGTAAAATAGGGCGCTATGCGCAGGAATCTTCGGAGCCGTCCGTGGTTGTGGATCTCAGCCGCGGCTGTTGTGATGCTGGTGGTGCTGGCGCTGCCGGGTACACGCGCCGTCAGGGCGCAGCAGTCCGGAGCCGGCCTTCGGTTCATTCCCGTAACGCCGTGCCGCGTCGCCGACACGCGCGGCGGCTCGGGCCAGTTTGGCGGACCGTCGTTCACCGCAGCTTCTTCACGCTCTTTTGCCATTCCGCAGAGTGCCTGCGGCATCCCCTCCACCGCGCAGGCTTACTCGCTCAACGTCACCGTGGTGCCGAAAGGCCCGCTCTCCTATCTCACGCTGTGGCCCACCGGCCAGACGCAGCCTGGCGTCTCCACCCTGAACTCATTTCAGGGCACCGTGGTGGCCAACGCGGCGGTTGTGCCGGCCGGAACCGGCGGAGCCGTCAGCGTCTACGTCACCAACGCCACGGATGTCATTCTCGATATCAACGGTTACTTCGACTCGCCTTCGGTGGCCGGCTCGCTGCCTTTCTATCCGGCCCAGCCCTGCCGCGTGGCCGACACTCGCGGCGCAACGGGCGCCTTCGGCGGTCCTTCTTTGAGCGCGGGACAGAGCCGCGATTTTGCGGTCCCGTCGAGCGCCTGCGGGATTCCGGCGACCGCCAGCGCGTTCTCGATGAACGTGACGGTGGTTCCTCCGGGTTACCTGGGCTTCCTGACGGCGTGGCCGACGGGACAACCGCGGCCCAACGTCTCGACCCTCAATTCGTGGCAAGGCAAAGTGGTGGCCAACGCGGCGCTGGTTCCGGCGGGCGCGAATGAGTCGATGTCGGTCTACGCATCGGATCCCACCAACGTGGTCCTGGACATCAACGGCTACTTCGGTGCGCCGGGGAGCGCGGGCGCGCTTTCGTTCTATCCGGTGGCGCCCTGCCGCATCGCGGATACGCGCGGCGCCACGGGCACGTTCGGAGGGCCGATTCTGGCCAACGCAGTGGAACGCTCGTTCCCGATTCCGCTGAGCGGTTGCTCCATTCCCGCGACGGCGGCGGCCTATTCCCTAAACGTGACGGTGGTGCCCTCGGGGCCGCTTTATTACTTGACGGCCTGGCCGACCGGCTCGCCGCAACCCGGCGTCTCGACTTTGAACTCGTGGGACGGCACGGTCGTGGCGAACGCGGCGATTGTTCCGGCGGGGACCAACGGCGCCATCAGCGTCTACGCCGACGGCCATACCCAGGTGATCCTGGATATCAACGGCTACTTCGCGCCGCCGTCGGGCGTCCCGACTCCCACGCCGACTCCAACGCCCACGCCGACGCCTACTCCCACGCCGACACCGACTCCTACTCCTACGCCGCCGCCGGTGGGCCCTTCCGTGGCGGTGGTTCTGACCACCGATCCGACCACCGGCCAGCCTCAACAACTCATGGCGGCGCAGCCGGCTGTCAACTTCCAGATCGGAAGCGGCGGCAACAACGTCATCTTCGTGGACGAGAATCAGCAGTACCAGGAAGTGGAGGGCTTCGGAGCCGCGTTCACCGACTCGGCGTGCTGGCTGCTCGAAACGGTGGCGCAGCCCTCCCTCCTGCCCGGCGCGATGGCCAATCTGTTCACGCGCAATGGCAGCGGCATCGGGCTCAGCTTCATGCGCATTCCCATGGGCGCCTCCGACATCGCGCTTCCTCCCCTGCCCTATTCCTATGACGACCTGCCGGCGGGCCAGACCGATCTTACTCTCGCCCACTTCTCCGTTGATCACGACCGGGCCT
>DATNLV010000456.1:0-2532 GCA_035602665.1 Bryobacteraceae bacterium
CGAAGCGCCACCGCAGTTTCGGAGCACCATCGACCATCCACCATCGACCATCGACGGCCGCCGCAGGCGGCCCTGCTATACTCGTCTTCTACCCGTGTTCCATCGACTCGAAACACTCCTCCTGGACAACGTGTCCCGCCACGTTCGCGAACGATACGGCATCGACGCCGCCATCGCGGTCGAGCAACCCAAAGAGCCGCGCTTCGGCGACCTCGCCCTGCCTGTTGCCTTCCATCTCGCGCGCCAACTGCGCCAGCCGCCCAGGGCCATCGGCACCGAGATCGCCGCCGGCCTGGGCTCGATCCCCGGCGTCGCCTCGCTCGAAGTGGCCGGCAACGGCTACATCAACGTGCGCCTGGACCGCGGAGCCTTCGGCGAGTCGCTACTCCAGCCGGCCGAGCCGCCAGCCGAAACCGCCGACAAGATCATCGTCGAGCACACCAACATCAATCCCAACAAGGCCGCCCACATCGGCCATCTCCGCAACGCCGTTCTGGGCGACACCTTCGTCCGCATGCTGCGCGCGCGCGGCCGCCGTGTCGAGGTGCAGAACTACATCGACAACACCGGCGTCCAGGTTGCCGACGTCGTCGTGGGCTTCCATTTCCTCGAGCAGAAGACCGCCGCCGAAGTCGAGAAGCTCATCCTCGCCGGGCGTTTCGATTACGTCTGCTGGGACCTTTACGCCCGCGTAGGCACGCACTACCGCGACAACCCGCCCGCGCTCGCCTGGCGCGCCGAAACCCTGCACGCCATCGAAGCCGGCGAAGGCGAGATCTACCAGCTCGCCGTGCTGATCTCGGAAGCGATCGTCCGCTGCCACCTGACCACCATGTGGCGCCTCGGCATCGTCTACGACGTGCTCCCGCGCGAGAGCGAAATCCTGCACCTGAAGTTCTGGGAGACGGCCTTCGATCTTCTCAAGCAGCGCCAGGCGATTTACCTCGAGACCGAGGGCAAAAACGCCGGCTGCTATGTGATGCCAGCCGCCGCCTTCTCCGGCGACACCGCCAACGAGGACAACAAGGTCATCGTGCGCTCGAACGGCACCGTCACCTACGTCGGCAAGGACATCGCCTATCAGCTCTGGAAGTTCGGCCTGCTCGGCAAGGATTTCTTCTACCGCCCGTGGCTGGCCTACGGCGGCCACATGGTCTGGGTCTCCACCGCCGAACCGCAGCCGCCCGGCGGGCCCACCTTCGGACACGGGACGCGCGTCTACAACGTGATCGATTCGCGCCAGAGCTATCTGCAGGACGTCGTGATGGCGGGCCTGCGCCAGCTGGGCTTCGCCGACCAGGCCGCGCGCTCCGTGCATTTCTCCTACGAGATGGTGGCCCTCTCGCCGCGCAGTTGCGCCGAGCTGGGCATCGAGCTCTCAGAAGAGGAGCGCCGCCGCCCCTACGTCGAAATGGCCGGCCGCAAAGGCCGCGGCGTGAAGGCCGACGACCTCATCGACAAGCTGATCGAAGAGGCCCTGGCCGAGGTCGCCTCGCGCCACCCCGAAGACGCGCCCGAAAAGCAGCGCCACATCGCCACCCAGCTCGCCGTCGGCGCCCTGCGCTATTTCCTGTTGAAGTTCACGCGCAACACCGTCATCGCTTTCGATTTTCAGGAAGCGCTCAGCTTCGAAGGCGAAACCGGCCCCTACGTGCAATACGCGGCCGTCCGCGCCCGCAACATCTGGCGCAAGCTCGAAGAGCGCGGCGAAGCCATCCCTGATTTCGCGCGTGAACTCGGCCGCGAGGCCTTCGCGCGCCAGCTCGCGAACGAAGATCTCTGGCAACTCGCGCTAGCGGCCTCGAAAGCCGACTGGACCATCGAGCGCGCCGCCGCCGTCGGCGAGCCCGCCCACGTAGCCCGCTACGCATTCCAACTAGCCCAGGCGTTCAACAACTTCTACCACGCCTACCCCGTCATCACCGAAGAGAACCGCGAGCGCAAAGTCTTCCTGCTCTGGCTCACCGGCTACGTCCGCTCCCAACTCGAGCGCACGCTCGCCGTGCTAGGGATCGAAGTTCCGGAGTACATGTAGACCGGGCTCGCCGCCATGCGCGTCTGGGCGCCGGCAGACTAAGAGTATTTGCTGCGCAGTTCCCCAACCGTTTCCCTGACGGTCGGATTGGGGTGATTTTCACCCAGTTTGAGATACTCCTCTGCTTCGTCTATGGAGATGAGTCCACTGAATAGCAAGTGGTCAACCACACCTACGCCCCAGTTCTGAATGCCCTCATCGGGATCTTCCCAGAACTGCCGAACGAACGCCAGGACTGCCCGATCTCCAACCGATTCCAGTAGGGCCACAGCCGCGCGGCGGACCTCAATCTTCTGATCATTCCGATAGATTTCGAGGCACCTCTGCATGGCGACTGGCGGGCGGAGTATTTGAAGCACGCTTCGGGCGACTCCGTAGCCCCTGCGCCAGTGGACGCAGCAGTCCACCGCTTCGATAAGGTTCCGTTCGCCCAGGAGCTCCGCGATGGCTTTCCGGCCGAGAACCGGGCTCCAGCCTTCGTCTTTGCCGGTCGGACA
>DATNLV010000458.1:0-5768 GCA_035602665.1 Bryobacteraceae bacterium
CCCGCCCCCCGGTTCACGGGTCGGTAAACGAACGGGGACTGGCGGTACAATTGCAGCTTAGTCTACCGAAATCAAATGACACCCCAAACACCCTCGACGCCCGAGATCCCTGCGAAGCCACGGCTGAAGCGCAATCCGAAAGCGCCGCGCCAGGTGCTGCCGGTGGCCGCTCCGGCCACGCGTGCCACCACGTGCGAGGAGGTGGCGCTGGGCTTCGACCAGGACCAGGCGCTGGTGGAGGCGTTGCGGTGCCTGAACTGCCGCGATCCGAAATGCGTGGACGCGTGCCCCCTGCACATTGACATGAAAAGCGTCATCGCGCTCATGGCAGCTGGGGATTTTGGCGCAGCATTCGAGAAGATTAGCGATTTCACACCCTTCCCCGGCATCTGCGGGCGCGTCTGCCAGCACGAACTGTTCTGCGAGAAGGACTGCCTGCTGGGGAACCCGAAGACCAAGCTCGAACCGGTGGCCATCGGGTCGCTGGAGCGCTTCCTGGCGGATTACGCCGCACGGAACGGCGACGCACGGCTGGCTCCGGTGGCGCCGCCCAACGGTCTCAAAGTGGCACTGGTTGGAAGCGGGCCGGCATCACTGATCGCGGCCTTCGACCTGGTGCGGCGCGGATACCGCGTTACGATTTTCGAGGCGCTACACAAGCTGGGCGGCGTCCTGGCGTACGGCATCCCGCCGTTCCGGCTGCCGCGCGACATCATCAACGGGGAGCTGGAGCGGCTGGCCGCGCTGGGCGTCGAGTACCGCACTGATTTCATTGTTGGCAAGACCGCCACGGTGGACGAGCTGTTCGCGGACGGTTACGCGGCGGTGTTCGTGGGCACCGGCGCAGGGCTGCCGCACCTGATGGGAATCCCTGGGGAGAACCTGATCGGCGTCTACACGGCGAACGAGTTCCTGACGCGCATCAACCTGATGCAGGCTTACGAACCGTCCAGCGATACGCCGGTTCGAGTGGGCAAGCGCACGATCGTGGTGGGCGGAGGCAATTCCGCCATGGATGCCGCACGTTGGGCCAAGCGGATGGGCAGCGAGAGCATTATTCTGTTCCGCCGCGGACGGGCTGAGCTGCGGGCACGCCTCGAAGAGATCGAGCACGCGGAGGAAGAGGGCGTTCATTTCGAGTTTCTGGGCGCGCCGGTGCGGCTGTTCGGCGATGAGAACGGCGTGCTGCGCGAGGTGGAATGCATCCGCATGGAGCTGGGCGAGGTGGACGAATCGGGACGGCGGTCGCCGGTCCCGATTGCCGGCTCGGAATACCGCGTTCCGGTTGACACGCTGGTGATGGCGATCGGGCAGAGTCCCAATCCCACGGTGCAGCGCTCGACGCCGCAGCTGATCACCAAGCGGGGGAAGATTGTCATCGACCAGGTTGGCAAGACCAGCATGGATAATGTCTTCGCCGGCGGCGACGTGGTGCGCGGCGGGGCCACGGTGATTCTGGCCATGAAGGACGGGCGGGCCGCGGCGGCCGCTATCGACGCAGCGATTCAGGATGCGAAGCCGGCCCCGAACGGCCACGCGACGCTCGGAGCCGCAGGCCACCGCGTCGTCTCGAAGGTGATGCTGACGCCGGAGATCGCGCGGTTGGAGATCGAGGCGCCGGAGATCGCGGCGCATTGGAAGGCGGGCCAGTTCATCATCCTGCGGCCGGAGGCGACGAGCGAGCGCATTCCACTCACGCTGGTGGATGGCGACGCCGCGCGGGGGACGATCCAGCTGGTCGTGCAGGCGCTGGGGAAGACTTCGCGGCAGACCACCACTCTCGAGGTGGGCGCGGTGATTCCCGATCTGCTGGGGCCGCTCGGACTGCCCGCCACGATCGAGAAGGTGGGCACGGTGCTGTGCGTGGCCGGAGGCGTGGGGACGGCCGAGCTGCTTCCGGTGGCGCGCGCTTTCCGCGCGGCAGGCAACCACGTGGTGGCGCTCGCGGGGGCGCGGTCGACGGCCCACATCATCCTGGATGCGGACCTGCGCGAGGCGGCCGATGAAGTGTACTGGGCCACCGACGACGGCTCGGGCGAGTTTCACGGGAACGTGGTCGATTTGATGCGCTGGTGGGTGGCGAAGAACGGCGCGATGCCGCAGGCGGCGCATGTGATCGGGCCGATCCCGATGATGCGGGCGGCGGCGGAGCTCACGCGCGAGTGGGGCGTGAAGACCTTCGCGAGCGTCAATCCGATCATGGTGGATGGCACCGGGATGTGCGGCGGCTGCAGGCTGACGGTGGGCGGCAAGGTGGTGTTCGCGTGCGTGGACGGGCCCGAATTCGACGCGCACCAGGTGGACTTCACGGAGCTCGTTCGGCGCAACCGGGCGTATGTGGAGCAGGAGAAGGTGGTGCTCGAACGGCACCTTTGCAGGGTGGGGCTGGACGGGCGCTAGCGCGGCTTCGTCTCGCGCTGGTTCATGTCCGCAAACGTCTTGAAGTCGATCCGGCGGTCCACACTTCTGCCGGCGGCTTCGAGCTCCTCAATCGAACGGCGGTGCCAGGCCCAGGCTTCGCTCACCGTGGCCACTCGCCAGCGCCTGGTCATCAGTGGCCCTTCGCAGTTGACGGACTCGTGGTTCACCGTTACAAGAAACGTTCCGTCCGTGAAGGATGTGTAGAAGTTAACGCCAAGCGCACTCGCCTCGGCATAAGTGGAGCTGTCGCCAGCGGTCATGACCGGGCTGCACGACCCGAGTTTCCCATCGCTGCCCAGCCAAATGACCTCGCGCATCACCAGACTCATCAAGGTCACGAGCGCGGGGAACACGAGCAGCAGACGGAAAGCGGAGAACGCCCCTGCGTAAGAACAGAAGTAGTTGAAGCCCAGGCGAGACAGCGCGTCGATTTCGGCCCGATACCGCGCTCGTATCTTCTGGTCGAGTCCGGGGGAGAGGATCTGGACGCATTCGACCGTGCCTAACACCAGCCAGGCTAACCAGCGGAGGGCGATGTCTTCGCCTGAAACCGGGTGCGGGTCCAGCTGCGGAACCGGCCGGGGCCGTTCCGCTTGCGCGTAGCGCACGATCTGCCAGACACCCTGGAGTGCGACCGCCAACCCGAAGCCGACGAAGACAAGCATCAACCGTTGGCGGTTTGGCCATGGGACTAGGAGCACCGCCGCTCCCGAAAGAAGACAGCCTGCCACGGCGGTGGGCCAGGAACGGTGTCGCGACCTGGCGAGCGCCCAGACGTACGCGGCAGTCACCACTGCGGCGGCCGGCGAAGCCCAGACTTGCTCTCGGAACGAGAAGAACGCCAAGTAACAAACCAGGAAACACGCTCCCACCAGACAACCGAACGCGTCTTCTTTCCGTTCCTTTTTCTGCTCGTTCTCGCGGGGCGACCCGAGAGCCACGCAGGCCAGACCAACCAACATCAGCGGCAACGACCAAAAAGAATGCGGCGCCCGCCCATCCAGAAGCCCCTGGCCGAAGAACCACGCAAACGCGAGTCCCCGGAAGAACATACGAGCCGCGTGGAACCAGCCCCTCAACTTCTCAAAACCGGCAGCCTGCGGTTCGGGGGTTTGCATATGGTCCAGCCATTCTACACAATTCGGAGGGAGCTATCCGCCTGGGGTCGGTGCGGCGCGCACGGGCTCGGGGTTGGGCTTTAAGCCCTACGAGGCCGCCGTTTCGCGGTGCGACATGTCGACGAATGTCTGGAAGTCGATGCGCCGATTCACGCGCCGGCCGCTTGCCTCAAATGCCTCAATCGTGCTGCGGTGCTCGTTCCATATTTCGCGTATGCCGGCCACGCGGCAGTGCCTGGTTATCTTCGGGTTTTCAAGCGTGCACGCCACGTAGGTTGCCGACACGAGGAACGAACCATCCGTGAAGGCCGTGTAGAACTTCACGCCATCTCCGTTCACATCTGCGTACGTCGACTTGTCTTTCGCGATCAGGAGCGGGTAACACGCCTGAATTCTGGTGCCTTCGTACAGCCGGACTACCTCCCGGTTACGCCACATACTCAGAACGACGATGGCCGGGAGCACCAACAACAAACGGAAAGCGGAGAAAGTCTCCCCGTATGAACACAGGTGGTCGAAGTCCAATGAGGTTAGTTCGGCGGTCGCAGCCTGATAGCGTGTTCGTAGTCGCAGATCGACCGAGGGGGAAGCAACCTGGACGAATTCGAGCCTCCCGAAGATCAGGTGGACGAACTGGAGGAAGACACGTTCCCCGGAGGCCTTTGGCTGCGGAGCCGGTCCGGGTTCGGGGCGCTGCCCCTGCAAATGCCGAACGATCTCCCAGACGCCCTGGAGCGCCACAGACAAGCCGAAGCAGACGAACACGAGCAGCAACCGTTCCTCGTTTGGCCATGGGACTCGCCGCGCAGCCACTCCCACGAGCAGGCAGCCTGCCACGGCGATGGGCCAGGAACGGCGCCGGGACCTGCCGAGAGCGACGAGGTAGCCTGCCGTCGCCATTCCCGCTGCCAGTGGCGCCCAGTGCTGCTGGCGGAAGTAGTAGAGCGGCGCCCAACAAAGACAGAATGCAAGCCACGGCAGGCACCCGGAGGTATCCTGCTTCTCCCCCGTCTTGCCGTTCCAATCCACGAGCGCGACCGCAGCGAGAAAGAGCAGCAGGACCCCCGACCACAGTGAACGTGGCGCTCGCTTCCCCAGAAGCATCTCGCCGAATCCCGAGGCGAAAGCGAGACCCCAGAAGAACATGCGGCCCACTTTGAACCAGCCCTTCACCTTTTCGCGAAAACCGGCAGGTTGCGGTCCGGAGGTTTGCATACGGTCCAGCCATTCTACACAATTCGGATGAAGGTGTCCCTGACGGGGGCCGCCGCAACCCTCCTGCGGCGTTCAAACCATGATGCGGGCGGCGGCGGAGCTCACGCGCGAGTGGGGCGTGAAGACCTTCGCGAGCGTCAACCCGATCATGGTGGATGGCACCGGGATGTGCGGCGGCTGCAGGCTGACGCTGGGCGGCAAGGTGGTGTTCGCGTGCGTCGACGGGCCGGAATTCGATGCGCACCAGGTGGACTTCACGGAACTCGTTCGGCGCAACCGGGCGTATGTGGAGCAGGAGAAGGTGGTGCTCGAACGGCACCTTTGCAGGGTGGGGCTGGACGGGCGGTAAGGCGGGTACCACCGCAGGCAGCCAGGAGAGAGCCTTCGCGCCGCGACATGTCCACGAAGGCCTCGAAGGCCGCCCGGCGAAGAAAGCCGCAAACGTGCTGTCGTCTCCCGCAATCCCGAGCGGGCAGCAGGTCTGAATTCAGGACGCGCCGCTTGCAATGCGGTGTTACACGTCTTATAATCCTTAATGCTGTAGCATCTTCTGTCGGAGGGATACGGCCGCAATGAAAACCATCGTGTACGTCCTAGGAGTGCTGTTCCTTGGGCTCGCGGGATCACAGATGCAAGCGGGACCACTCATCACCGTCACCAGCCCCGGCACTGTGTACCCGGGGGCCCAATATACTCTGGGCTTCGAGTTCCATGCTCTGACCAACGTCGTCGTGACGGCGTTGGGAACGTTTGACTCGGGCAACGGACTCAGCACCAGCGTCCCCGTGGGTATCTGGGACACCAGCGGCAACCTTCTGGACTCCGCTACAGTACCGGCGGGAAGCGCCGGGACCCTGGACGGATACTTCCGGTACACGGCCATTGTCCCGTTTGTGCTTACAGCCGGGACAAACTACGTCATCGGCAGCTACTACCCTGGCAATTCCAGTTCTTACAACACCCACCAATCTGGGAGCGGCAGCGTGGATCCGGAGTTCGTGATCGTAGTAGACC
>DATNLV010000463.1:0-2573 GCA_035602665.1 Bryobacteraceae bacterium
AGATCAGCACGCGAGCCCGACGGCGGCCCGGGCAGCCTTGCATGATTCCCTCAAACCGCTCCAACACCTCGGCCGGCGCGGCCGCCGCCCGCCGCTTCAACCCGCCGAGCGCCACCAGGCCCCAGCCAACGCGCGCCATCAGCACGAGGCTACCCAGCGCCCACGCCCCCAGTACCCAGATCAACCACGTCCCCGCCGTCAGCGTCAGCAGGGAGCCGCCATGCCCGCTTCCGCCCGCGCCGGCCGCCGTCGCGCCCAACCGCGGTAGCCAGCCTTGCGCCACCGGCAGCGCCGCGACGAAGGTCAACGCAAGCCCGCACAGCGCGTACCGAGTGGCCGCCGCGGCCCTCCGTGTCAGCCGCAGGATCAGCCACAGCAGAACCGACAGAGCCACACCCTCGATGATCCCGTTCGCGACCGACCCGGCAATTTCAGCCCCGACCCAAGCCGTCATCGTGTCCTCACTCTTTGCCGATCAAACCGCGCAGGCGCTCGATCTCCTGTTCGTCGATGGCTTCATCGTGCAAGAGGTTTAGCACCAGCAGTTCCGGAGAATCGTTAAAGAAGCGGTTGAGTAGCTGCCGAACCGCCGTCCGGCTGGCCTCTCCGCGATCCACCACTGGTTGATAGACGAAGGCCCGCCCATCTTTGGTATGCTGCACATACCCTTTTCGTTCCAGGATTCGCATCAGCGTCAGGACGGTGTTGTAGGCCACGGCTTTGTCTTTCGACAGCCCCTCCGCCACCTCGCCCACCGTCGCCACGCCCTTGTCCCAGAGCACTTCCATGATGGGGAGTTCCGCCTCGGTTAATGTCGTCGATTTCTTCCTGGCCACCTTCGCCCCTCAACTCTTAAGCATTTAATACTTCCAATCCCTTTGTACCTCAGAGCCGCCGATCTTGTCAACTAATTTCTTAAGAGATCACTTCTGCTCGCGGGGGGCTTGAGCCCGCGCGGGGCTTCAGCCCCGCCGACCTATCAGGATGCGTTTGAGCAGATCGTGCAAACGCCCGTATGGCGGCCTAAGCAGGCGGCTCAGGCCGGGCCATCGGCGGCGGAACACCGGCTTGAGTTTGCTGAACGTGTCGAACCCATCCCTCCCGTGGTAGTACCCCATGCCGCTTGCTCCGATGCCGCCGAATGGCAGATCCTCCGCGGCGATGTGCATCAGCGTGTCGTTGACGCATGCGGCGCCCGAGACGGTCCGCGTCAGCACGCTATCCACCGTGCGGCCCGACTTCGTGAACAGGTTCAGCGCCAGCGGCCGGTCTCGATCGTTCACGTAAGCGATGGCCTCCTCGAGCGCGCCATACGGCTTCACCGGGAGCACGGGACCGAAGATCTCCTGGCGCATCACGCTGAGATCGTCAGGCGGATCGACAATCAGCGCCGGCGCCATGCGCCGCGAGCCCGGCTCGGCCTCGGGCCCAATCGTGACCACTCGCACGCCCCGGACTCGTGCCTCTTCGACATATCCCCGCAGCCGCGCCAGGTGGCGCTCGTTAATCACCGCCGTGTACTGCGGATTGCGCGCCGCCTGCGGCCAGTAGCGCTCCACCTGCATGCGCATGCTGTCGACGAAGGCCTCCAATCGTTCACGCGGCACCAGCGCGTAGTCCGGCGCAATGCACGTCTGTCCGCCATTCAGCAGCCTGCCAAACGCGATGTCGGCGGCAGCGGACTCGATGTCGGCGTCGGGCGCAAGAATCGCCGGCGACTTCCCGCCCAACTCGAGCGTCACCGGAGTCAGGTTCTCCGCCGCGGCACGCATCACCTCGCGGCCCACCGCGGTCGAGCCCGTGAACAGCAGATGATCGAATGGCAGCGAGGCGAACTCGCGGCCCACCTGAGCGTCGCCGGTCACCACCGTCACCTGATCCGCCGGGAAAGCCGCGGCGATCAGCTTCTGGATGCATTCCGAAGTAGCAGGCGTCAATTCGGACACCTTGACCATCGCGCGATTGCCCGCGGCCAGCGCCCCGGCCAGCGGCGGCACCGTCGTGATGATCGGGTAGTTCCAGGGCGCGATGATCCCGACCACGCCCACGGGCTGCGGCATCACGTAAGCCCGCGCCGGCTCGAGCGCCCAGCCGAGATGGCGCGGCCGCGCGGCCATCCATCCCTTCACATGCTTGCGCGCGTGCCGCACGGCCCCGAGCGAGACGAACAGCTCCGAGAACAACACCTCCTGCTTCGATCGCCCGCCGAAGTCCGCGTCCAGCGCGCCGGCGATGGCGTCCTCGGAATCGAGCAGCATTCGCTCCAGGCGCCGCAGTTGCTCGCGGCGCTCCTGGAAGCTCGGGTACGGATGGAGCCTATACGCCGACTTCTGCGCCGCGAAGAGATCCGCCGCCGTCATTTCGCGGCTTTCTTCCGTTCGTTTTGCGCGATGCGTGCCTTCACGAACTTCTTCACCAGGGCGGCCGGGAGGGGCTTGTCCAACGGGAAGCGAATGGTGCCTTTGGAGAGGCTGTAGCCCTCGAGGTCTTTCTTGAAAGCCTCGATCAAGGCCGCGCTCATGGGGAAGAAGCTGCAGTGATCCGAGAACGCGGCGAAGGCGACGAGCGCGCCC